>NZ_JAOCLR010000005.1:0-281378 GCF_029845405.1 Pigmentiphaga sp. GD03639 | reverse complement strand
CTGTGAAAGTAGGTCATCGTCAGGCTACCCTCCCTCAAAACCCCCGACCGGAAACCCGGCCGGGGGTTTTGTCTTTCACGGCCGCGCATTCTGCGGGAAGCCTTTCCCTACCTCTTGTTTCCTGTAATTCCGTATCCTGTGGCGCCGCAGGGGAACGGCCGCGCCTTTTTCCCGGTCAAGCAAGGATCGCGGACAAGGAGAACGACATGAGATCAGTGCGATGGATGGCGGGATGGACCCTGGCTCTGGGCATGACAGTGGCCTTCGCGTCGGTGGCGCAGCCTGTGCGACCGGGAAAGGATGTACCGATGGCCCGTGCGGCCCTGCCCGCCGGTGTGACGTTGTCCACCTGGGCCGAGGGCCTGGAGCATCCATGGGGCTTGGCGCTGCTGCCCCAAGGTGGCGCGTTGGTGACCGAGCGGCCCGGGCGCTTGCGCGTGGTTTCCGGGCAGGGGCAGCTCTCGGCGCCGGTGGCGGGCGTGCCCCGGGTGGATGCCCGGGGCCAGGGCGGCTTGCTGGACGTCGTGCTACATCCGGATTTCGCACGCAACGGCCTGGTGTACCTGAGCTATGCGGAGGCGGGCGATGGAGGCAACAGCACCGCGGTGGCTCGCGGCAAGCTGGTGCAGGACGGCGGCCAGTGGCGTTTCGCCGATTCCCAGGTGGTCTTCCGCCAGGCTCCGAAGTTCGCCAGCACATTGCATTTCGGATCACGCCTGGTCTTTGCGCGCGACGGCAAGCTGTTCATCACGCTGGGCGAACGCTCCAGCCGCCAGACCCGGCCGGACGCGCAGGGCTTGAACACGCATCATGGCAAGGTCGTCCGGATCAACGATGATGGCAGCGTGCCGCGCGACAACCCCTTCGTCGGCGACAAGGGTGCCCTGCCCGAGATCTGGTCCCAGGGCCATCGCAACCCCCAGGGGGCGGCGTTGAATCCGCGCACCGGTGAACTATGGGTGGTCGAGCACGGCCCCCAGGGGGGCGATGAGCTGAATGTCGTGCGGGCTGGCAAGAACTACGGCTGGCCCTTGTACACGTATGGCGAAGAATATGGCGGCGGAAGGATCGGGCAGGAGGCTTCACCGCGGGGCTTCGAGCCGCCCTTGTACAGCTGGGTGCCGTCGGTGTCCCCGAGCGGGCTGGCATTCTATACGAGCCAAGCCATTCCCTCGTGGACCGGCAGCCTGTTCACCGGGGCGTTGAGCGGCCAGGCGCTGATACGGCTGCAACTGGACGGCGAAAAAGTCGTGCGCGAGGAACGCCTGCTAACCGATCTGGGCAGCCGGATCCGCGATGTCGTGATGGGACCGTCGGGAGAACTGTACCTGCTGACCGATGCCAGGCAGGGGAAGATACTGGTCCTGCGCGGCGCGGGCGCCGCAGGCTCGTAGGCCGGGCAAGACCTGCAGGGCGCCCGGACCGCGTTGGCCGGGCGCCGGCGGGAGCCCCGCGAGCCGGGGCGGCCTGCTTATTTCAGGTGCGCGTTGACGATCTTGGTCAGCTCGAACATGTCGACGCTGGGCTTGCCGAACAGCTCCTTGAGCTTGGCATCGCCGTTGATGTTGCGCTTGGCCTTGGGATCCTGCAGCTTGTGCTTCTTGATGTATTCCCAGATCTTGCGCGTGACTTCGGTGCGCGGCAGCGGGGCCGGGCCGATGATGGCGGCCAGCGTGGCGCTGGGGGTCATGGGCTTGAGGAAGGCGGCGTTGACCTTGCGGGGAGCCTTGGTCGCGGCCTTCTTGGCCGGAGCGGCCTTCTTGGCTGCCGGGGCTTTCTTAGCCGGAGCGGCTTTCTTGGCGGGCGCGGCTTTCTTCGCGGGCGCCTTCTTGGCTGTGGCCATGCTGTACTCCTAAAAAGGGGTTCAATCGTCAGATCGTTGGCAGGGCCACACCGCAGTGCGCGAGAGGCAGACTCCAGAACTGCGGAATAACCCCGCGAGCGCAGCATATCGCCTTGCTGGGCAAAGCCACAACAAAATTCCAACAGAAACGGCGTTTCCCCGGGGTTTTAGACGGGGATGCAACGCTTGGGGGGCCGCTATGGCCGCTAGAATGGTCACATTGCCGTCTACACCCAGTCGGGATGCGCCCGCCGATGTTTGCATTTGTTCCGTTTCGTATCCGGTCGTCCGCCTTGTCGCTGGCCTTCGCGGCGCTGCTCGCGGGCTGTGCCGGCCCCACTTCCGAGCGGGTGGACCCGGCGGAACCGATCGACGGCGCCGCGGCATTGATGCTGTCCCAATCGCCTTCGGCCGTGGGCGAGGCCCCGGCGGGATGGCGGCCCTGGATCATCCGGTCCGACAAGACCAGGACCCGCTACCAGCTCGCGCGCGCCAGCGTGGGCGGGCACGAGCGTCCGGTGTTGCATGCCGTGGCGGAGTCCGCCGCGAGCGGGATGTGGGTGCCGGTGAACCTGCCCGCCGCGCAGGCTCCGTATGTGCGCTGGTCCTGGCGCACCGATGCGATGATCGACCGGGCCGACAGTTCCCGCCCCGAGACCGAGGACGCTCCAGCCCGCCTGGTGCTGGCCTTCGACGGCGACTGGCGCAAGCTGCCCCTGCGGGACCAGATGCTGGCCGATACCGCGCGCATGCTGCTGGGGCGCGAGATGCCCTACGCCACCCTGATCTACACCTGGGACTCCGCCAAGCCGGTGGGCGCCAGCCTGGCCAATGCCCATACGTCCCGCATCCGCCTGAAGGTGGTCGAGTCCGGCCCGGAGCGAACGGGACGCTGGCTGGACTACGAGCGCAACTATGTGCAGGACTACATCGAGTTGTTCGGAGAGGAGCCCGGCACGCTGATCGGCGTCGGGGTCATGACCGATACGGACAATACCCGGAGCTACGCCGAGAGCTGGTATGGCGACATTCAGCTTTTGACACCAAGTCGTACCGCGCTGGGGGAACTCCCGGACGGACCGGTTATCGATTGACATTCGGGCCGCCGAGCGGCCGCAGGACCGGAGAGCAGGAATGGATGCTGGGGTGGCGTTGCGTTCGCCGCTGGAAGCCATACGCAAGTTTCACGATGATCTGACGCTGCTGCGGCGCGACCTGCACGCGCATCCCGAGCTAGGATTCGAAGAGGTGCGCACCTCGGGCATCGTTGCCAAGGCGCTGGAGCTGCTGGGCGTGGAGGTGCACCGGAACATAGGCAAGACCGGGCTGGTCGGGATCATCCACGGCCGGCGCTGCGACAGCGGCCGCATGATCGGCCTGCGGGCCGACATGGACGCGCTGCCGATGGCCGAGGACAACGCCTTCGCGCACCGTTCCAGCAAGCCGGGCCTGATGCATGGCTGCGGTCACGATGGCCACACCACCATCCTGCTGGGGGCGGCGCGCTATCTGTCCAGGACGCGCAACTTCGACGGCACCGCGGTGCTGATTTTCCAGCCGGCCGAGGAAGGGCTGGGCGGGGCCCGCGCGATGATGGACGACGGGTTGTTCGACACCTATCCTTGTAACGAAATCTACGCCCTCCACAACTGGCCGGGCCTGCCGGCCGGCAAGGTCGGCATCAATCCCGGGCCGATGATGGCCGCTTCCGACCGCTTCGAGATCGTCATCGAGGGCAAGGGCGGCCATGGCGCGCACCCCTACCAGACGATCGATCCGGTGGTGGTGGCGGGGCAGATCATCACCGCGACGCAGTCCATCGTCTCGCGCAACGTCAATCCGCTGGATTCCGCGGTGGTGTCCATCTGTTCGGTGCAGGCCGGCAACCCCGGCGCGATGAGCGTGATTCCGCGCGAGGTCCGCCTGGTGGGCACGGTGAGGACCTTCCGCCGCACGGTGCAGGAGATGGTCGAGACGCGGCTGCGGGACCTGTCGTCGTCGATCGCCGCCGCCTTCGGGGCGACGGCCACGCTCAAGTACGACCGCATCTATCCGGCCACCATCAACACGCCGCGGGAGGCCAATTTCGTGGCCGACGTGGCGACCGCGATGCTGGGCAAGGAAAACGTCATCCGCGACCTGACGCCGTCGATGGGCGCCGAGGATTTCTCGTTCATGCTGCAAGGGCGGCCGGGCGCCTATTTCCGGCTGGGACAGGGCGGCGCGGAACAGGGCTGCTTCCTGCACAGCAGCAACTACGATTTCAACGACGCGGTGATCCCCCTGGGCGCGGGCATCATGGCTTCGCTGGTCGAACGCAGCATGCCGGTCGTGGATTGAGCCTGCCCCAAAGGGGGCGGGTTTGCACCAGCCTTGCCACCAATTGCTTTAGGAATAAAATTTGTAGACCTAAAGTAAAAAAAGGGGGATGGCATGGCGAACGAACAGCGCGCGGCGGCGCACGCCGCAGGCGGCGGCCTGGACCGGCGGGATTTCCTGCGCGGTGCGATGGCGGCGGCGGTGGCCGGGACCGGTGCCGCCCTGTCGAGCCACGCACGGGCCCAGGCCCAGCCTGAAGGCGCGCGGACGCCGGGCCGGGAGTTCCTGATTTCCGGCGGCCATGTGCTGTCGATGGACCGGAACGTGGGCGACCTGCCCGAAGGCGACGTCCACGTACGCGACGGCACCATCGTCGCGGTGGGCCGCAAGCTGTCCGCGCCCGGCGCGCAGGTCATCGACGCGCGCGGGATGATCGTCATGCCCGGCTTCGTCGATGCCCATTCCCATCTCTGGAATGCCTTCCTGCGGGGCTCGGTGCGGGGCGACGATCCCCTGCGCGGCTATTTCCCCACGACGAATCGAGCCGCGCCGCTGTGCACGCCGGCCGATGCCTTCCATTCGGTCCGGTTCGGGCTGATGCAGGAACTGCTCTCGGGCGTGACCTGCCTGAACAATTTTTCGCACAACACGCGCTCGGTCGCGCATGCCGATGCCGAGATCCGCGCGGCGCTGGACGTGGGGGCGCGCACCCGCTTCTCGTACGGCACGCCCGGCCGGGGCGAGCGCCTGGACCTGGCCGGCGTCAAGGCGACGCTGGCGAAGTGGGGCCGGGCGGATCCGCGGCTGAGGCTGGGCGTCAACCTGCAGCTGCCGACGCCGGCCGTACTGAAGGCCGGCGGCAGCGACGAGACCTTCGTCGGCGAGGTGCGGGCGTCGAGGGAACTGGGGCTGCCGATCTCGCTGCACTATGGCGACACGGCGCACGGGCTCGTGGGGCTGATGGATCGAAGCAACCTGCTGGGGCCGGACATCCTGATGATCCACACCCAGGGGTTTACCGCCGCCGAGCGTGAACTGATGGTGAAAAAGCAGGTGCAGTTCAGCATGTCGCCGGCTATCGAGATCCCGTACTCGACGGTGCGCAACGGCTACATCCAGTTCGCGGAGCTGGAGGCGCTGGGGGCCAGCCTGAGCCTGTCGGTCGACGCGTCCAGCGCGCTGGCGACGGGGGATTTCTTCACGGTCATGCGGGCGCTGCTTTGGGCCCACAAGCAGCGCGCCGACGTCGACCGCAAGCTCGAACCGCGCCGCATCGTCGAGATCGCGACGCTGGGCGGCGCCAAGGTGCTCGGCATGGACGACATCATCGGATCGCTGTCGGCCGGCAAGCAGGCCGACATCATCCTGGTCCGCAAGCGCGACATCAACATGGCGCCGGTGATCGACCCGTATTACTCGCTGGTCTATTCGGGCATGCCCGCCAACGTCGATACGGTAATGGTCGGCGGACGCGTGTTGCTGCAGGGAGGGCGGCACGCGACGCTGGACGTCCAGGAAGTCGCGGACCTGGCCGCGCGGGCCGGGAGCAAGATGCACGAGCGGCTCGAGGGCATCATCCCGAACAGCAAGGAAAACCTGGGCGACCTGAACCGGAAAGGATGAGCGGCGGCGGGCGCGGGCGCGGAAGTTGGCGCCGGGCCGGATTCGGGCCGTAAAATGAGGGCTACCGGGCCGGCGCGGGTGCGGCGTACCTGCCCGCGCCGGCCGATCCTTCGAGACGCCCCTTGGCCGCATCCATGACCATTTCCACGCTTACCATCACCCGCCCCGACGATTGGCACCTGCACCTGCGCGACGGCGAGGCGCTCGAGGCCGTCGCCGCCCACTCCGCACGCCAGTTCGCCCGGGCCATCATCATGCCCAACCTGAAGCCGCCGGTCACCACGACGGCCCAGGCGCTGGCGTATCGGGACCGCATCCTGGCCGCGCTCGGCAAGAGCGGCATCGGGCCGGAAGCGTTCACGCCGCTGATGACGCTGTACCTGACCGACAATACGGCGCCCGAGGAAATCCGGCGCGCCCGCGAGTCGGGCGCAATCCACGCCGTCAAGCTGTATCCGGCCGGGGCGACGACCAACTCGGATGCCGGCGTGACGGACCTGCTGGGCCGTTGCGCCAAGGTGCTCGAGACCATGGAGGAGGTTGGCATGCCGCTGCTGACCCATGGCGAGGCCACCGATCCCGCCATCGACGTGTTCGACCGCGAGCAGGTCTTCATCGACCGGGTCATGATTCCCCTGCGCCGCGCCTTCCCGGCCCTGAAGGTGGTGTTCGAGCACATCACCACCGCCGATGCCGCGCAGTACGTGCGCGATGCCGAGGGGCCGATCGCGGCCACCCTCACCCCCCAGCACCTGCTGTACAACCGCAATGCCTTGTTCCAGGGCGGCATGCGTCCGCACTGGTATTGCCTGCCGGTGCTCAAGCGCGAGACGCATCGCCAGGCCCTGGTGGCAGTCGCCACCAGCGGCAACCCGCGCTTCTTCCTGGGTACCGACAGCGCGCCGCATGCGCGCGGCCTGAAGGAACACGCCTGCGGCTGCGCGGGATGCTTCACGGGGCTGCACGCCATGGAGCTGTACGCCAAGGCCTTCGACGACGCCGGCAAGCTGGACGCGCTGGAAGGTTTCGCCAGTTTCCACGGCCCCGATTTCTATGGCCTGCCGCGCAATACCGGCAAGCTCACGCTGGTGCGCGAGCCCTTCCGGATTCCCGACGAACTGTCGTTCGGCCAACAGACCATCGTGCCGCTGGCCAGCGGGGAGACCTTGCCGTGGCGGGTCTCGATCTGACCCACATCGACTGGGGCCAGCCCTGGTTCGCCGGCGTCGCCCACAAGGGCGAACTGCTGGCGTCCGCGGGCGAGGAGCCCCTGTGCGACAGCCTGAACCGGCTGCTGACGGCGGGCGAGGGTGGCCACGGCGCGCGCGGACGCATGCGGGTGGCCTCGGGCAAGCCGCTGGTCTTCGTGCCACAGGCCGACTTGCCGGAAGGCCGGGCCTACGAGGCGCACATCCACCAGACCGGCCGTGTGCCGACCCGCGACAACCTGCACGATCTCTTCAACGGGCTGGTGTGGTTCGCCTTCCCGCAGACCAAGGCACGGCTGAACGCGATGCAGGCACGCGCGCTGAAGAAAGCGCCGGCGGCCGAGGGGCGGGGCTCCTTGCGCGACGCCGTGACCATCTTCGACGAGAACGGGCTCGTGCTGGCCTGCTCCAGCGACGAGCTGGCCCAGGCCCTGCGCCGTTTCGACTGGCGTAAGCTGTTCGTCGAACGCCGCACCGCCACGCTGATGCAGACCGAACCCTGGGCGATCGGCCACGGATTGCTGGAAAAGCTGGTGCGGCCCTACAAGGCCATCACCGCCCACACGCTGATCGTGCCGGTCGACGACTCGTATTTCCGCGCTTCGCCCCAGCAGCGGCGGACCACCGTCGACCGGCTGGTGGCCGACTGGCTGGACAACTGGCCCTTCTTCACCGCGCGCGACCTCTGCCCGCTGCCGGTGCTGGGCCTGCCCGGCTGGTGGCCCGACAACACGACGCCGGGGTTCTACGACGATCCCGAGGTTTTCCGCCCCGGCCGCACCCGTCAGCGGTAAAATACACGCGCAGAGCAGATCAGGCAGTCGCGGTGCCTTCGGGCATCGAGGAAGGTCCGGACTCCACAGGACAGGATGGCGGCTAACGGCCGTCCGGCGATCGCCGGGGCGCAAGCCCGGGCGCGAAGCCGAGGAACAGGGCCACAGAGACGAGTCTGCGGCGAGGGCGGACGATGTCCGCACCGGTACGGCCACTCCGTACCGTTCGCATGGGCAACCGTGCGAGTCGCGGCAGGGTGAAACGCGGCAACCTCCATCCGGAGCAACACCAAATAGGCATGCGCGCGGCTTCGGCCGCACAGGGCGGTCCGTCCGAGCATGCGGGTAGGTGGCTAGAGCCGTCCGGCAACGGCCGGCCCAGAGGAATGACTGCCCGCGGGCGATGCCCGTGTACAGAATCCGGCCTATCGATCTGCTTTGCCTTGATTCTTTGCGCCTGGCCATCCATCCGGGGCAAGCCCATCGCCGCGAGCCCCATGACCGCAGCCCTGCCCACCCCTTTGGATCTAGCCTTCGAACTGGCCCCGGTCGGCCTCCTGGTGACGCGCGACCGCGTCATCGAGCGCTGCAACCGGGCGTTCGCCGGGATGTTCGGCTACAGCCGCCAGCAACTGGTGGGGCAGACCACCGAGATGCTGTATCCGTCGCACGCCGAGTACGAGGACATCGGCGCGCGTGGCGTGCGCAGCATGCTGGCCGAGGGCATCCACCGCGACGAGCGCATCATGGTCCATCGCAACGGCGAGCTGTTCTGGTGCGCGGTATCCGGGCAGCCGGTGGACTCGGCCCAGCCCTATGCCTGCGCCATCTGGGTGTTCGAGGACCTGCGGCCGGTGCGTCCGGTCCGCCTGGCGCTGACGCCGCGCGAGCGGGAGATCTCGGCCCAGATCCTGGCCGGGCGGACCAGCAAGCAGATCGCCAAGGACCTCGCGCTGAGTCCGCGCACGGTCGAGACCTATCGCCTGCGCCTGATGCGCAAGCTCGAGGCCCGGACCGTGGGCGAGCTCATTTCCCGCCTGCTGGGCCTGCCGTAGCCCCGACCCCTAGACCGGGATGCGGATGGGAAACGGCGGCGGCGACGGGACGTGCGGCGCCACGATGCGGTTGCGCAGCGTGCCCAGCCCGCTGACCTCCAGTTCCAGCACGTCGCCGTCCTTCAGGAAGCGGCCCAGCTCGTTGCCGCAGCCGCCCCCCACCGTTCCCGATCCCAGGACCTCGCCCGCGTACAGGGTTTCGTCGGACGAGACGTAGGCCAGGATGTCCAGGAAGGTATGGTGCATGTCCCGGGAGTTGCCGCGCGACCATTCCTCGCCGTTGACCCGGGTGACCATGGTCAGCGTCTGGGGATCGGCGATCTCGTCGGCGGTGACCAGCCAGGGGCCCATGGCGTTGCCGGTATCGAAGTCCTTGCCCTTGGCCGGGCCCAGGCCGCCCTGCATCTCGGTGTACTGGGCGTCGCGCGCCGAGAAATCGTTGAAGATGGTGTAGCCGAAGATATGGGAGGCGGCCTCGGCCACGGGGATGTTCTTGCCCCCGCGCGAGGTGACCATGCCTATCTCCAGCTCGTAGTCGATGACCTGCGAGTACGCCGGCCAGTGCACGTCGGCGCCGTCGCCCACGACGCTGAAGGGATTGCCCTTGTAATAGATGGGGCGTTCGTACCAGACGCGCGGCAGTTCGACCGAGGCCGGGTCCAGCCGCTGCGTGCCGATGCCGAACAGATGGCGGTTGGCGCGCGATTGCCGGAAATGCGTCTCGAAGCACAGGCAGTCGCGCAGGCGGCGCGGCTGGGGCAGGGGCGCCAGGCGGGCGACGGCCGACACTTCATGGGTGGCCGCGGGGCGCTCCACCAGCCGTCGCGCGTGGTCCAGCGCCGCCGGCCCGGCATCGATCAGGTCCAGCATGCTGCGGAAATAGGGCGCGGCGTCGGCCGCCGTGAAGTCCGAGATCGCGCTTTCCCCGGGCAGCAGCGCGCCGATGTGCGCCGCGCCGCCGGGGGCGAGGAAGGTGGTCAGTTTCATCAGTGGTTCCCATCGCAGTGGTCGTGTCCGCAGGCGTGCTGCTTGCGGGCGAAATGGCGTTTGCCCATCAGCGCCAGCATGTCCATGACGTTGGGCGCCGGGAGCGCGCCGCCCGAGATTTCGCGGTAGCAGGCGTAGACATTGACGCACAGCCGTTCGTCCTCGCCCCAGTTCGCCCAGCGGTCCATCGAAATGGCGTCCACCGCCTGCTCGAAGGACATGCCCGCTTCGAGGCAGCGGCGGGACTCGGCCAGCAGGTAGACCAGATAGTCGCGGAATTCCCGCACGCCATCCTTGTCCGTGATCGGGCCATGGCCGGGCACGATGGTCTCGACGTCCCACTCCAGCATCCGGTCGCAGGCGGCGATCCAGTTCGAGACCGGGCCGGTCCAGATGGCCGGATGCGCGCCGACGAACATGATGTCTCCGGTGAAGACGGTGCGGTCCTGCGGTACGTAGACCAGTACGTCGCCTCGCGTATGGGCCGGGCCGACTTCGATGAGCTGGACTTCCTTGTCACCGACCTTGAGGTCCATGCGGTGGTCGAAGGTCTCGGTGGGCAGCGTCAGGCGGATGCCGCTGAAGTCGAACCGCGAACCGATCACCTCTTGCCAGAACTTGCCGGCCATGCCCATGTTCGGCCAGTCCTTCTGCCATCCTGCGTATTGTTCGGGTGGGCGGTGCTTCATGTCCTCCACGCAGCCGTTGGAAGCGATGATGCGCGATCCCTCCAGCAATTGGTTGCCGAAGGTGTGGTCGCCGTTGCCGTGGGTGTTGACCAGGGCGCCGATCCGCTTCGCGGCGGGCACGGCGTCGCGCATGCTGGCCAGCATCTCGGACGTCATGGGCAGGTCGAACAGGGTATCGACCAGCAGCGATTCGCCACTGTCGGAAATCAGCCCGGCGTTGGACCAGCCCCAGCTTCCGTCGGGAACGAGGTAGGCGTGCAGGCCGTTGCCCAGATCGTGCAAGCCCTTGGTGAAGCGCCATTTGGCGGTCGAGGTCGTCATGTCGTCTCCTTCTGGTTGTCCCGCGCTCTATGTATATTCACAGGTGGTAGCTCAGTCGAGCCGGATGTTGGCGTTGCGGATGACGGCGCCCCATTTGTCGTAGTCGCGCCGCACGATGTCGCGCAGTTCGGCAGGGGTCGATCCTACCGGCTCCAGGCTGGCGGTGGCCAGGCGCTCGCGCACGTCGGGCATGGCCAGCACGCGGGCGACGTCGGCGCTGATCTTGTCCACGACCTCGGGCGGCGTGCCCGCGGTGGCGAACAGGCCGTGCCAGGCATCGGCCACGTAGCCGGGCACGGTCTCGCCCACGGTGGGCACGTCGGGGATGTTTTCGCTGCGCTTGGCCAGCGTCACCGCCAGCGGCCGGACCTTGCCGTCCCGCGCGGCGGCCACGCCGTTGGTGTAGGGCTCCATGGCCAGGTCGATCTGCCCGCTCAGCAGCGCCAGCACCTTGTTCGTGTTCATGGGGACGTGCAGCATGCGGGTGCCGGTCATGCTGGTCAGCAGCTCCATCACGATGTGGTTGCCCGAGCCGTTGCCGGCGGACCCGTAGGTGAGCTTGCCAGGATGCTTCTTCGCATAGGCGACCATCTCTGCGACGTTGTTGATGCCCAGGTCGCTCCGGGCCAGCAGCACGTAGCCCAGGTTGACCATGAGCGACACCGGCGCGAAGCTCTTGAAGGCGTCGTAGCCCAGTTTGCCGTACAGGTGGGGGTTGGCGCACAGCACCGAGTTGACCGTATAGAGCAAGGTGTAGCCGTCGGGCTGGGCCTGCGCGTCCGCGGTCGCGCCGATGGCGCCGCCGGCGCCCGGACGATTCTCGACGATCACGGACTGGCCCCAGATGTCCCCCAGCTTCTGGCCGACGATGCGCATGACCACGTCGGGCGAGGTGCCGGCCGCGAACGGGATGATGACCTTCACGGGCCGCGTGGGAAAGTTCTTCTCCGATCCGTGGGCGGGCCAGGAGGCGGCCAGAGCGAGGGCCAGCGCGGCGCGGCCGAACAAGCGTGCAACAGGGGTCTTCATGTCGTCTCCTTGGGAGGGGCTGGCTCGTTGCGGCCGCCGGCAAGCGCGGCCTTGAGCTCGGTTTTCAGAACCTTGCCGTAATGGTTCTTGGGCAGTGCATCGACGAAGCGGTAGCGCTTGGGGCGCTTGAATCGCGCGATCCGGTCCAGGCACAGGCCGTCGAGCGCGGCCGGGTCCGGCGGCGGGCCGCCCCGGGGCACGACGAAGGCCACGACCTCCTCGCCCCATTCCGGGTCGGGCGCGCCGACCACCGCGACCTCGGCCACGCCGGGATGGGCCAGCAGCACTTCCTCGATTTCGCGCGGGTAGATGTTGGAGCCCCCCGAGATGATGACGTCCTTGGAGCGGTCCTTCAGCGTCAGGAAGCCTTCCGCGTCCAGCACGCCGACGTCGCCGGTCCACAGCCACCCGCCGCGCAGCGCCCGGGCGGTGGCCTCGGGATCGCGCCAGTAGCCGGCCATGACCACGTCGCCGCGCACCTGGACTTCGCCGATCTCGCCGTCGGGCAGCGGTTCGCCGCGTTCGTCGGCCACGCGTATCTCCACCTGGGACTGGGCGTAGCCCACCGAGGCCAGGCGCTCGAGCCAGCGCGGATGGCCCCGGTCGGCCAGTTGCCGGCGGGACAGCGCCGTGATCGTCATGGGCGACTCGCCCTGGCCGTAGATCTGGACGAAGCGGTCGCCCATCACGGCGAGCCCGCGCCGGATGTCCTCCACGTACATGGGGCCGCCGCCGTAGACGATGGTCTTGAAGCCGGACGGATCGGCATCCGTGGCCTCGAGGTGGGCCACCAGCCGCTTGACCATGGTGGGCGCCGCGAACATCGACAGCCGGTCCACGCCGGCCGCCAGGGCGGCCAGCTCCGCGGGATCGAAGCCGCCGGACTCCGGCACCACGTGGCGTGCCGCGGCGGCCATGTGCGGCAGGCTGTACAGCCCCGCGCCATGGGACATGGGCGCGGCATACACGGCGGCGTCGTCCGCATCCACCGGATCGACGTCCGAGAAGTAGCAGGCCGTCATGGCGAGCAGCATACGGTTCGTCTGCATGACGCCCTTCGGGCGCCCGGTGGTGCCCGAGGTATAGAACAGCCAGGCGAGGTCTTCGGGCCGGCGCGGGGCGGGCGGCACCGGGGAGGCGTCCAAGAGGTTCCGGTAGCCGGCCGTGCCGGTCTCGAACACGCGACGGATCGCCGGCGCCTCGCCCAGCAGGGGCAGCAGGCCCGTGGCCAGTTCCGGGGCGGTGAAGAGCGCGCCGGCCTCGGCATGCTCCAGAATGAACAGCGCCTCGCGCGGATGCAGCTTCGCATTGATGGGCACGACCGCCAGCCCGGCCCACCAGGCACCGTACATGGCTTCCAGGTATTGCGGGCAATTGGGCATGAACAGCGCCACCCGGTCGCCGGGCTTGAGGCCGTGGCCGCGCAGGCCGCCGGCGATGGCCGCCGCGCGCGCGGCCAGCCCGCGGTAGTCGAGCAGCCGCGAGGCGCCGTGGTAGACGGCCGGGCGATCGCCGTGGGTCCGCGCCGCGCGGACCAGTAGTTGGACGACATTCATCGGGCGGGTCCTAAGCTGCGCGTTCCAGCACGCTGACGTAGTTGGCGACCACGGAACCGCCCATGTTGAAGACGCCGGCCAGTTCGGCGCCGGGCACTTGGATGTCCCCGGCCTCGCCGCACAGCTGCATGGCCGCCATGACGTGCATGGACACGCCCGTGGCGCCGACCGGATGGCCCTTGGCCTTGAGGCCGCCCGACGGATTGACGGGCAGCGCGCCGCCCGGCGCCACCGTGCCGTCGTCGACGCAGCGCGCGCCCTGGCCGGCCTCGGCCAGCCCCATGGCTTCGTAGCTGAGCAGCTCGGCAATGGTGAAGCAGTCGTGGACCTCGGCCAGGTCGAGGTCGCGGATGCCGATGCCGGCTTCGTCCAGCGCGCGCCGCCAGGCCCGCCGCGGTCCTTCGAAGGCGACCGGGTCGCGCCGGGACATGGGCAGGAAGTCGTTGACCTGGACCGTGGAGCGAAAGCGCACGGCGCGGCGGAAGTCGCGCGCCAGCGGGGCGGCGGTCAGCACCAGCGCGGCGGCGCCGTCGGCGACGGTGGAGCAATCGGTCTTGCGCAGCGGCGCGGCGATGATGGGATTGCGCTCGGACACGGTGTTGCAGAAATCGAAGCCCAGGTCGCGGCGCAGGTGGGCGAGCGGGTTGCGGGCGCCGTTGGCGTGGTTCTTGGCCGCGATCCGCGCCAGGGTCGCGCCGTGGTCGCCGTGGCGGGCGAAATACTCCCGGGCGATCAGGGCGAAGATGCCGGGAAAGGTCAGGCCGCGCGAGCCTTCCTCGCGATGGTGGCTTGCGCGGGCCAGCGCCGCGGTCACGGCCGGCCCGTCTGCGGCCGTCATCTTCTCGGCCCCCACCACCAGGGCGACGCGGACCCGGCCCGAGCCGATGGCGTCCAGTGCGGCATGGATGGCGGCCGATCCGGAAGCGCAGGCGTTCTCCAGGCGCACGGTGGGCGTGAAGCGGAAATCGTCGTCGGCGCCGAAGGGCAGGGAGGAAGGAAAGCCGTCGGGCACCATGCCGGCGTTGAAGTGGGAGACGAACACCGCGTCCACGTCCCGCGCCCGCAGGCCGGCGTCGGCCAGCGCCAGGCGCGTGGATTCGACCATCAGCCCCTCCAGGTCGAAGTGGTCCAGGCGGCCGAAGGGGGTGTGGCCCCATCCGACGATGCAGGGGGTGTCCATGGCGTCTCCTTGGTGGCGTCCGTCCCAGTGGGAAGACGCATGTCGTTATGGAGGCCATTATTTCCAGCCGCGCCTGCCGGGCCTAGTCGTAGGAATACGCTAGTAGCGCCCCCGGGCGCGTAGGCCGAGGGCCGCGGGACCCGCGTGGCGCCTGGGCAAGGGGCATTGTTTTGTTACCTTGTCGCCCCTTTTATGTCACTCCCCGGTTTTTCTTCAGACGACACCTTCACTTCAAATGCCAATGCACTGATTTCATGGAACATTTCGCAATGTGAAGGTTCGAGAAAGTGCACCTAAGTCCTTGTTACTAATGAAGAAACCGTGTCCGAGCGGCTTGACCCCGCGTAATCGCTCATTTAGAGTGGGAAATAGTAGAATTTTGTGCAAAAAAGTGGGGTGAGAAGCCGTGTTTCAGGGCAGCAGCGCGCTGACGCTCGATGCGAAGGGAAGGGTATCCATCCCTACCCGGCATCGTGACGCGCTGATGATGCAGGCCGAAGGCCGGCTGACCCTGACCCGGCACCCCGACGGTTGCCTTCTGATCTACCCCCGTCCCACCTGGGAGGTGAAGCGCGAGCAGATCGCGGCGTTCCCGATGCAGGCGCGCGCGCTGCAACGGCTGCTGCTGGGCAATGCCCAGGATGTCGAGCTCGATAGCGCGGGCCGCATCCTGATCGCTCCCGAGCTGCGCACCGCCGCCGCCCTGACGCGCGAGGTGATGCTGCTCGGCCTGGGCGCTCACTTCGAGCTGTGGGACGCTGCCGTTCTGGCCCAGCGCGAGCAGGAGATGCTGGCGCAGGGCATGCCCGAAGTCCTGAACCAGTTTTCTTTCTGACGCCGTGACGACCCCATTCCTGCATCGGCCCGTCCTGCTCGAGCCGACGATAGACGCGTTGGCCGTACCCGCCGACGGCGTTGGCGCCGGGGTATGGGTCGACGCCACTTTCGGGCGGGGCGGCCACACGCGCGAGCTGCTTGCGCGGCTGGGGCCCGAGGCCAGGCTGGTGGTGTTCGACAAGGATCCGCAGGCCATCGCGGTGGCGCGCGCGCTGGCCGGGCAGGACCGCCGGGTGACGGTGGTCCACGAGGGTTTCGGCGGACTGGCCGAGGAAATGTCCCGGCTGGGGATCGCCCGCATCCGCGGCCTGATGATGGACCTGGGTATTTCGTCTCCGCAGATCGACGATGCCGAGCGTGGATTTTCCTTCATGCGCGACGGCCCGCTCGACATGCGGATGGATACGACACGCGGCGAAACCGCCGCGCAATGGCTCGCCCATGCGAGCATCGATGACATGCGGGAGGTCATAGCACGCTATGGTGAAGAACGGTTTGCTTTCCAGATTGCAAAGGCGATTGCAGCTGGCCGCGAGAAACGGCCTGTCACGACCACAGGCGAGCTTGCCGACATCGTGGCTGGTGCAGTCCGCACGAGGGAGAAGGGCCAGCATCCAGCGACCCGCACCTTTCAGGCTCTACGGATTCACCTCAATCAGGAGCTTGAAGAGCTCCCGCGTGCGCTAGCCGCGGCGCTCGACCTGTTGGAGCCCGGCGGCCGGCTGGCGGTGATCAGCTTCCATTCGCTGGAAGACCGCATCGTCAAGCAGTTCATCGCCGCCGCGGCCCGGCCCGGCGCGGAAACCGCGCGCCTGCCGCTGCGCGAGAGCGAGCGGCCGCAGCCCGTGCTGGCCTCGATCGGCCGCATCCTGCCCACCGAGACCGAGGTCGCCGCCAATCCCCGCGCCCGCTCGGCGGTGCTGCGGGTGGCCGAACGTACCCATACGGCCCTGCCGGCCGAGGGCGGCAGGGCTTTCGTCAAGACGCCCGAGGCGGCCGCAGCCAAGCGGCGCCCGCCGGCCCGGACGCGCACCCCGCGCGCCCATTCTTTCGCCAGCGCATAGGAGGCCGGCATGGGGCGCCTGCTCTTCGTCCTGACGGTGGCCCTGATAGGGTGCGCGCTGTCCCTGGTCAGCAGCCAGTACAAGGCGCGCAGCCTGTTCGTCGAACTGGAGCGCGCCCAGGCCGTGGCGCGCGACCTGGACGTGGACTGGCGCCGGCTGCAGCTCGAGCAGACCGACCACGCCAAGCATGCGCTGATCGATAGCGTGGCCCGCACCACGCTCAAGATGGAACCGGTCACGCCCGCGCGCACCATCTACCTCGCGCAGTCGCGCGACGCGCAGAGCGGTCCGGCCCTGCTGCCCTATGGTCCGCCGGGCGTGCCCCTGCCGACCAAGCCGAAAGCGGGAGGTGCGCGATGAAACGCGTCCGTTTCTCGTCCGAGAATCCTGTCCTGAACCTGAAGCTGCCCGCGTGGCGGTCGCGCTTCGTGCTGTTCCTGCTGTTCGCCGGTTTCACCGCGCTGGTCGTCCGCGCGCTGTACCTGCAGGGGCTGTCGAACGAGTTCCTGCAGAAGCAGGGCGAGTCCCGCTATGCCCGCACGCTGGTGCTGCCGGCCTCCCGCGGCAAGATCACCGACCGCAACGGGGTCGTGGTGGCGTCCAGCGTGCCTGCCCGCGCCGTCTGGGCCATCCCCGAGGACGTGAAGGCGCCCCCCGGCGCGCTGGCCGAACTGGCCAAGCTGCTGGAAATCCCGCTGCGCGACCTGCAGCGCAAGCTGGCCAACGAAGACAAGACCTTCGTCTACCTGAAGCGGCAGGTGCCGGTGGACGTGGCCGAGAAGGTGGCGGCGCTGGGCCTGGACGGCATCCACCAGCAGCGCGAGACGCTGCGCTACTACCCCGAGGGCGAGGTGCTCGGCCATGTGCTGGGTTTCACCAACGTCGAGGACCGCGGCCAGGAAGGCATCGAGCTGGCCTACAATTCCCAGTTGGCTGGCCGTGCGGGCAGCCGCCGGGTCATCAAGGACCGCCTGGGCAGGGTGGTCGAGGACGTGCAGGCGGTGCGTGCGCCCGCCAATGGTCACGACCTGACCCTGTCCATCGATACCCGGGTGCAGTACCTAGTGTTTTCGCAGTTGCAAGAAGCCGTCGAGCGCCACAAGGCCAAGGGTGGCGCCGCCATCGTGGTGGATACCCGCACCGGGGAGATCCTCGCCCTGGCGAACATGCCCACCTACAACCCCAATCACCGCGAGACCCTGACCGGGGCGCGCCTGCGCAACCGCGCGCTGACCGACACCTTCGAGCCGGGCTCGACCATCAAGCCGTTCTCGATCGCGCTGGCGCTGGACCTGGGCCGGGTGCAGCCCACCACCGTGGTCGACACCGGCGGCGGCCGCATGAACTTCTACGGGCGCACCATTTCGGACACCCACGGCTATGGCAAGCTGGATGTGGCCGGCGTGGTCCAGAAGTCCAGCAACATCGGCACCACCCTGATCTCCCAGCGCCTCGAGAACAAGGAGATGTGGGAGAAATACACGGAACTCGGCCTGGGCCAGGCGCCCAAGCTGGATTTCCCCGGCGCGGTGGCGGGCCGCCTGCGCCCCTATGACAAGTGGAAGCCGATCGAGAAGGCCACCATGTCCTATGGCTACGGCCTGTCGGTGTCGCTGGTGCAGATGGCCCATGCCTACACCGCCTTCGCGCGCGACGGCGACACCGTGCCCCTTACCTTCCTGAAGACCGAGCGCCCGCCCGCTGGCACCCGCATCTATTCCTCGAAGACCGCGCGCACGATGCGCCAGATGCTCGAGGCGGTGGTGGGGCCGGGCGGCACGGCCTCGCAGGCGCAGGTCATGGGCTATCGCGTGGCCGGCAAGACCGGCACCGCGCGCAAGATCATCAACGGGGCCTACGCCACCAAGTATGTCGCCTCGTTCTCGGGTTTCGCGCCGGTGTCGAATCCGCGCATCGTCGTGGCGGTCATGATCGACGAACCCACGGCGGGCAGCATCTATGGCGGCGCGGTGGCCGGTCCGGTGTTCTCCAAGATCACCGGCGGGACGCTGCGCATGCTGGGCGTCGAACCCGATGCGCCGTTCAAGTCGCTCGTCATTCCCGAGCATCCGCTGGAGGACAGCCTGTGACGATGGCGACGTCTCCCGCCTCCATCCTGGAGTGGCTGCGCAAGCATGCCTCTCCAGGTTCGCATTTGCGCCTGGACTCCAGGGCAGTGCAGGTGGGCGACATCTTCCTGGCCTACGCGGGCGCCCGCAGCGACGGCCGCGACTTCATCGGCCAGGCGCTCGAGCGTGGCGCGAGCGCGGTGGTGTTCGAGGACACCGCGGCCGACCGCACGGCCGCGCTCAAGCGGGACCTGGCCGAACGCGGTATTCCGGCGCTGCCGGCGGCGGGCCTGAAGGCCGCGCTGGGTGTCGTCGCGTCCGGCTGGTACGGCGATCCTTCGCGCGACATGAAGGTGATCGCCGTCACCGGGACCAACGGCAAGACCTCGTGCACGCAGTGGATCGCGCGCGCGCTGACCGTCGGCGGCATGCCCTGCGGCGTGATCGGCACGCTGGGCATCCAGATCCCCGGACCGGACGGCGGCTCGCGCGCGCTGGCCACCGGCCTGACCACGCCCGACGCCGTGGCCCTGCACCGCGCCCTGGCCGACATGCGGCGCGATGGCGTCGCGGCGGTCGCGATCGAGGCGTCGTCCATCGGCATCGCCGAAGGACGGCTGGACGGGCTGCACGTGGACATCGCCGCCTTCACCAACCTGACCCGCGACCATCTGGACTACCACCCGGACATGGCCGCCTACGAGGCCGAAAAGGCGAGGCTGTTCTCGTGGCCGGGCGTGGCCGCGGCGGTCGTGAACCAGGACGACGAGGCCGGCCGGCGGCTGTTAGCCTCGCTCCAGGCCAGCGGCCGGTCCGTGGCGCTGACCGCCTATACGCTGGAACCGGCGCAAGCCGGTGATGCGGCGCCCCGGGTGCTGCGCGCCTCCGACCTGCATGCCACCGGCAGCGGAATGGTCTTCACCTTGAACTGGCAAGCCCACGCGGTGCAGATCGCCACGCCGCTGCTGGGCGAGCACAACGTCTCGAACCTGCTGGCGATGGCGGGCGTGCTGCTCGAGCTCGGATGGAGCGTGCAGCGCGTGTCGTCCGCGCTGGCGTCCGCCCAGGCGGCGGCCGGCCGGCTGCAGGCGGTGTCGGCGCCGGGCCGCGCCCCGGGCGAGGGCGGGCCGCTGGTCGTGGTGGACTACGCGCACACGCCGGACGCCCTGGCGCGTGCGCTCGACGCTCTCGTGCCGGTGGCCCGGACGCGCGGCGGCCGGCGGATATGTGTATTCGGTTGCGGCGGCGACCGCGATCCCGGCAAGCGGCCGCAGATGGCCCAGGTGGCGTGCGCCCATGCCGATCTGGTGGTGGTGACCAGCGACAATCCCCGCAGCGAGCGGCCCCAGGCCATCATCGAGCAAATCCTGGCCGGCGTGCCCGCGGGCAGCGCCGTGCGGGTCCAGCCCGACCGCGCCCTTGCCATCCGGGAAGCCGTCTTCCAGGCCGGGCCCGACGACGTCGTCCTGCTGGCGGGCAAGGGCCACGAGGCCTATCAGGAGATCGACGGCGTTCGCCATCCGTTCTCGGACGTCGAGCAGGCCGAGGCCGTCCTGGCGGCCTATCGCGCCGCGCCCACCGCCCGCGGGCTGATGACGGTGGCCGACGCGGCGCAGGCCATGCGCGGGGTCGTGCATGGCGAGGCCGGCGCCGACCGCGTGGCTTTCTCCCATGCCGGCAGCGACTCGCGCAACGTGGCCGCCGGCGAATTGTTCTTCGCCTTGAGCGGCGAGCGTTTCGATGGCCATGCCTATGTGTGCGCGGCGCACGAGGCGGGCGCGGTGGCGGCCGTGGTACAGCGTCCGGTCGATGGTGCCGGGATGCCGCAGGTCGTGGTGGCCGATACCCGCCGCGCCCTGGGCGACCTGGCGGCCGCCTGGCGCGGGCGATTCGCGATTCCGGTGGTGGGCGTGACCGGCAGCAACGGCAAGACCACCACCAAGGAAATGATCGCCGCCATCTTCGCCGCGCGCCATGGCGCCGACGGCCGGCTGGCGACTCAGGGCAACCTGAACAACGAGATCGGCGTGCCGCTCACGCTGATGCGGCTGCGCGGCACGCATCGCTGCGCCGTCATCGAGCTGGGCATGAACCATCCCGGCGAGATCGCCGAACTGTCGCGCATCGCCGCTCCCACCGTGGCGCTGGTCAACAACGCCCAGCGCGAGCACCAGGAATTCATGCACACGGTCGAGGCGGTGGCGCGCGAGAACGGCGCCGTCATCTCGGCCCTGGCTGCCGACGGTATCGCCGTGTTTCCCGGCGACGATCCCTATACCCCCGTGTGGGCCGAGCTGGCCGGCACGCGCCGCTGCCTGCGCTTCGGCCTGTCGGGCGAGGTCGAGGTCTCTGCCGCGAACCTGCGGCTGGATGCCTTCGAGACCCGCTTCCAGCTGCGCACGCCCGGCGGCCAGGCCGAGGTCGCGCTGGCCGCGGCCGGCCTGCACAACGTGCGCAACGCGCTGGCCGCCGCCGCGTGCGCGCTGGCGGCGGGCATGGAACTGGACGTCATCGCCCGCGGCCTGGCCGAGTTCGCGCCGGTCAAGGGCCGCATGCAGCGGCACCGCCTGCAAAGCGGGGCACTGCTGATCGACGACACCTACAACGCCAACCCCGACTCGGTGCGCGCCGCGATCGACGTGCTGGCCACGTTGCCTCAGCCGCGGGTGCTGGTGCTGGGCGACATGGGCGAGGTGGGCGACCAGGGGCCGGCCATGCACGCCGAGGTCGGCGCCTATGCCCGGGAGCGCGGCATCGACGCACTGTTCGCGCTGGGCGAGGCGACGCGCGACTCGGTGCAGGCCTTCGGTGCCGGCGGCATGCATGCCGACGCGGTCGAGCAGGTGGCGCCCGCCGTGATGGCGGCCGGCCCCGCGTCGGTGTTGGTGAAGGGCTCGCGTTTCATGCGCATGGAGCGGGTGGTGCAGGCGTTGCAGGCCGGCCCCCCGTCGGATCATTCTTCTATTGGTAATAAGCATGCTGCTTGAACTGGCCCAGTGGTTGTCCGAGGATTACCGGGCTTTCTCGGTGTTCAGCTACATCACGTTGCGCGCGGTGCTCGCGTGCGCGACGTCGCTGCTCATCGGCCTGATGGCGGGCCCCTGGGTGATACGCAAGCTCACCGCGCTCAAGATCGGCCAGGCCGTCCGCACCTACGGCCCCGAAACCCACCTGATCAAGAGCGGCACGCCCACCATGGGCGGCGCGCTGATCCTGATCTCCATCGGCGTCTCGACGCTGCTGTGGGCCGACTGGAGCAACCGCTTCGTCTGGGTCGTGCTGCTGGTCACCTTCGGCTTCGGCTGGATCGGCTGGTCGGACGACTACCGCAAGGTCGTGCGCCGGGATCCGGAAGGCATGCCGGCGCGCGAGAAGTTCTTCTGGCAGACGCTGATCGGTCTGGTCGCGTCGGTGTACCTGGCCTTCGCCATTTCGGCGCCGGATGCCGGCGGCACCTGGTCGCTGTTCGTCGACTGGATCTCGGGCGGATTCGGCTACCACCTGCCGCCGCGCGCCGACCTGATCGTGCCGTTCTTCAAGAGCGTGAGCTATCCGCTGGGCGTGATCGGCTTCATCGCGCTGACCTGGGCGGTGATCGTGGGCAGCAGCAACGCGGTCAACCTGACCGACGGACTGGACGGCCTGGCCATCATGCCCACGGTGCTGGTGGGCACCGCGCTGGGCGTGTTCGCCTACGTCGTGGGCCGCGTCGACTATTCCCGCTACCTGCTGTTTCCGTACATCCCTGGCGCATCCGAACTGATGGTGATCTGCGCCGCGCTGGGGGGCGCGGGGCTGGCCTTCCTGTGGTTCAACGCCTATCCGGCCCAGGTCTTCATGGGTGACGTCGGCGCGCTGGCGCTGGGCGGCGCGCTGGGCACCATGGCCGTGATCGTGCGGCAGGAGATCGTGCTCTTCATCATGGGCGGGGTGTTCGTGGTCGAGACGCTGTCGGTCATCCTGCAGGTGAGCTGGTTCAAGTACACCAAGAAACGCTACGGCCAGGGCCGGCGGATATTCAAGATGGCGCCGCTGCACCATCACTTCGAGGTCAGCGGCTGGAAGGAAACCCAGGTCGTCGTCCGGTTCTGGATCATCACCATGATGCTGGTGCTGATCGGACTGGCGACGTTGAAGTTGCGTTGAACCGTGTCGGACGAATCGCTGAACATGCAAACCCCCGTTGAAACCGCCGCGCAAGCGCCGTTCACCCTGGTCCTGGGCCTGGGCGAATCGGGCGCGGCCGCCGTGCGCTGGTGCGCGCGGGCGGGCGGGGGCCTGCGCGTGGCCGACTCGCGCGCCGAGCCGGCGGGTTTGCAGGCCCTGCGGGAAGCCGCGCCGCACGCCGAGTTCCGGCTGGGCGCGGGCGCCATGCGGGACAACGGCGGCGTGAGCGTCTTCGATCCCGCCCTGCTCGAAGGCGTCGAGCGCGTCGTCATCAGCCCGGGCCTGCCGCCGCACGCGGCGCCCGCGGGCGACCTGGTCGGCGCCGCCCGCGAACGCGGGATCCCGGTCATCGGCGAGATCGAGCTGTTCGCGCTGGCCCTGGCCGAGCTGGCCGTCTCCAGGTCGTACGCGCCGCGCGTGCTGGCGGTGACCGGCACCAACGGCAAGACGACCGTCTGCGCACTGACGGGCCATCTGGTCGAGGCCGCCGGCCGTACCGTGGCGGTGGCCGGCAACATCAGCCCGGCCGCGCTGACCGCGCTGATGGCCGCGCTGGACGAGGACCGCCTGCCAGACGTCTGGGTGCTGGAACTGTCGAGCTTCCAGCTGGAAACCACGCACAGCCTGCGGCCCGACGCGGGCGCGGTGCTGAACCTGACCCAGGACCACCTGGACTGGCACGGCGACATGCGCGCCTATGGCGCCGCCAAGGCCCGGCTGCTCGCGGCCTCGTCGGTAGCCGTGGTCAATCGCGACGATGCCCAGGTGGCGGCCATGGTCGAGCGGCTGGACGCGGAGCACGTGCGCAGTTTCGGACGCGAGGCACCGGTGGCCACGGGCGACCTGGGGCTGGACCACAGCCATGGCGTGGCCTGGCTGGCCGAGGCGGCGGCCGAGGATTTCGACGCGCCGCCGCCCAAGCGCAAGAAGGGCGAGGTCGTGACCCGTCCCGATGGACGGGTGAACCGGCTGATGCCGGTCGACGCGCTGCTGATCCGGGGCCTGCACAACGCCCTGAACGTCCAGGCGGCGCTCCTGCTGGCGCGCAGCCTGGGGCTGCCGTGGGCGCCGCTGCTGCGCGCGGTGCGCGAATACCGGGGCGAGCCGCATCGCGTCGAGTTCGTGCGCGGCATCGCCGGCGTCGATTTCATCGACGACAGCAAGGGCACCAACGTGGGCGCGACCGTCGCCGCGCTGGAGGGACTGGGCCAGCGCAGCGTGCTGATCGCCGGCGGCGTCGGCAAGGGCCAGGATTTCTCGCCGCTGGCCCGCGCCGTGGCCTTGCATGCGCGCGCCGTGGTCCTGATCGGCCGCGACGGGCCGCTGATCGCCGAGGCGCTGAAGGACACCGGCGTGCCGCTGGCCACCGGCCAGGACCTGGACGCCGCCGTGCGCACCGCCCTGGACCTCGCGCAACCGGGCGATGCCGTGCTGCTGTCGCCGGCCTGCGCCAGCTTCGACATGTTCCGCGACTACAAGCACCGCGCCGACCGGTTCGTCGATGCCGTGCAGACGTTAGCTGCCGACCGGGGGGAGGTGTAGCCCGATGAGCCTGTTCGCCGAACTCACCGGTAGCGTCAACGCCGTGCGGCCCAGCCGCACGCGGATGCTGAACTACGACGCCGCGCTGGTCACCTCGGCCCTGGCGCTGCTGCTGCTCGGGCTGGTCATGGTGTATTCCGCGTCGGTCACGCTGTCCGACTCGCCCAAGTTCGCCAATTACGGCAACTACTATTTCCTGGTCCGCCACGCGCTGTACCTGACGCTGGGCGTGGTGGTGGCCGCCGCCACGTTCACGATCCGCATGGACGTGTGGCAGAAATTCTCGATGCCGGTGTTCGGCGTGGCCCTGTTCCTGCTCGTGGCGGTGCTGATTCCCGGCATCGGCAAGGAAGTGAACGGCTCGCACCGCTGGCTGCCGCTGGGCTTCGTCAACTTCCAGCCCTCCGAGCTGATGAAGCTGGCCGTGCTGATCTACGCCGCCGACTACACCGTGCGCAAGCAGGCCTACATGCAGAACTTCGTGCGCGGCTTCCTGCCCATGGCCTGCGCGATGGCGGCCACGGGTCTCTTGCTGCTGCTCGAACCCGACCTGGGCGCCTTCGTGGTCATCGTCGCGATCTCGATGGGCATCCTATTCCTGGGCGGCATCAACGGCAAGCTGTTCGGCGGCCTAACCGCCGTGCTGGTGTCGACCTTCCTGCTGCTGATCTGGGCCGCGCCCTGGCGGCGCGAGCGGCTGTTCGCCTACCTGGATCCCTGGACCGAGGCCAACGCGCTGGGCAAGGCCTACCAGTTGTCGCATTCGCTGATCGCCTTCGGCCGCGGCGAATGGTTCGGCGTGGGCCTGGGCGCCAGCGTGGAAAAACTGCACTACCTGCCGGAGGCGCACACCGACTTCCTGCTGGCCGTGATCGGCGAAGAACTCGGGTTCGTCGGGGTGCTGGTCGTGATCACGCTGTTCTTCGTGATCGTGCGCCGGGGCTTCGAGATCGGCCGCCAGGCCATCGCCATGGACCGCGTGTTCAGCGGTCTCGTCGCCAAAGGCGTGGTCCTGTGGATAGGCGTGCAGGCGCTGATCAACATGGGCGTGAACCTGGGCCTCTTGCCAACCAAGGGGCTGACGCTGCCCTTCATGAGTTTCGGC
This sequence comes from Pigmentiphaga sp. GD03639, assembly GCF_029845405.1. Classification (NCBI taxonomy): domain Bacteria; kingdom Pseudomonadati; phylum Pseudomonadota; class Betaproteobacteria; order Burkholderiales; family Alcaligenaceae; genus Pigmentiphaga; species Pigmentiphaga sp. GD03639. Next base: position 256,011 of record NZ_JAOCLR010000005.1, on the reverse strand, counting down.
GGCTCGGGCATCATCGCCAACATGGCGGCGCTGGCCGTGCTGATGCGGGTGGACTACGAGAACCGCATCCTGATGCGCGGAGGGCGGCTATGAACGCGCCGCGCACGCTGATGGTCATGGCCGGCGGCACCGGCGGCCACATCATGCCGGGACTGGCGGTGGCCGGCGCGCTGCGCGCGCGCGGCTGGAACGTGGTGTGGATGGGCAATCCGGACGCCATGGAAGGCCGGCTCGTGCCGCCCCAGGGCATCCCGATGGCGCCCGTGCGTTTTTCCGGCGTGCGGGGCAAGGGCCTGGCCACGCTGCTCAAGCTGCCGTTCACGCTGGCCCGCGCCGCGGCGCAGGCCCTGTCGGCGTTGCGCCGCTACCGTCCCGATGTGGTGCTCGGCATGGGCGGCTACGTGGCGCTGCCGGGTGGATTGATGGCGAGGCTGCGGGGCACGCCGCTGGTCGTGCACGAACAGAATTCGGTGGCCGGCATGACCAACCGGGTGCTGGCGCGCTGGGCCAGCAAGGTGCTGACCGCTTTTCCCGGAGCCTTGCCCGGCGAGCTGACCGGCAATCCCGTGCGGCCCGAGGTGGCCGCCGTGGCTCCGCCGGCCGAGCGCTTCGCCGGCCACGCCGGTCCGCTGCGCCTGCTGGTCGTGGGCGGCAGCCTGGGGGCGCAGGCGCTCAACGGCACCGTGCCCGCCGCCCTGGCGATGCTGCCGGCGGACGCGCGTCCGCAGGTGGTGCACCAGGCGGGCGAAAAGCACATCGAGGAATTGCGCACGGCGTATGCCCGGGCGGGAGTGGACGCCGACTGCCGCGCGTTCATCGCCGACATGGCATCCGCCTATGCCGAGGCCGACCTGGTCATCTGCCGCTCCGGCGCGATGACGGTGGCCGAGGTATGCGCGGCGGGCGTGGCGGCCCTGTTCGTGCCGTTCCCGCACGCGGTGGACGACCACCAGACCACCAATGCCAGGTATCTGAGCGATGCGCAGGCCGGATGGCTGCAGCCGCAATCGGCCCTGACGGCCGAGTGGCTGGCCGACTGGCTGCGCCAACGCACACGGGCCGAACTGGCCGAAACCGCGACCCGCGCGCGAGCGCTGGCGCATCCGCTCGCCACCGAGCGGATCGCCGACATCTGCGAGGCGGCGGCGCGACGCTGACACATCATGAGACATCGAATCCGACACATCCATTTCGTTGGCATAGGCGGCTCCGGCATGAGCGGGATCGCCGAGGTGCTGTTGAACCTCGGCTACCGCATCAGCGGATCCGACCTGGCCGACAACGCGACCACTCGCCGGCTGGCGGAGCTGGGCGCGCACATCACGCAGGGCCACAGCGCCGGCAACGTCGAGGGGGTGGACGCCATCGTCACCTCCACCGCGGTCGCGGGCAACAACCCGGAAGTGATCGCCGCGCGCAACAAGCGCATCCCGGTCGTGCCGCGAGCGGTCATGCTGGCCGAGCTGATGCGCCTGAAGCGCGGCATCGCGGTGGCGGGCACGCACGGCAAGACCACCACCACCAGCCTGATCGCCAGCGTCCTGGCGGCGGGCGGGCTGGATCCGACCTTCGTCATCGGCGGGCGCCTGAATTCGGCGGGAGCCAACGCCAAGCTGGGGCAGGGCGAGTTCATCGTGGTCGAGGCCGACGAATCGGATGCCTCGTTCCTGAACCTGCTGCCGGTCATGTCGGTGATCACCAACATCGACGCCGACCACATGGATACCTACGGCCACGATTTCGCGCGGCTCAAGAGCGCATTCGTGGAATTCACGCAGCGGATGCCGTTCTACGGCACCGCGGTGCTGTGCATCGACGACGCCAACGTGCGCGAAATCCTGCCTTTCGTCTCGCGGCCGGTCACGACCTACGGCTTCGCCGCCGATGCGCAGGTGCGCGCGACCGACGTCCGCACCGACGGTCCGCGCATGTGCTTCACCGTCAGGCGGCGCGACCGGCAGGTCGAACTGCCGCCGCTGGACATCACCTTGAACCTGCCCGGCGAGCACAACGTGCGCAACGCGCTGGCGACCATCGCGGTGGCGACCGAGCTGGGCGTGCCGGACGACGCCATCCGCGAGGCCCTGGCGGCGTTCAAGGGCGTCAATCGCCGCTTCACGCAGGCGGGCGTATTCCCGGTGAAGGCCGAACACGGCGGCGGCAGCTTCACGCTGATCGACGACTACGGCCACCACCCGGTGGAAATGGCCGCCACGCTGGCGGCGGCGCGCGGCGCCTACCCGCACCAGCGCATCGTGCTGGCGTTCCAGCCCCATCGTTACACACGCACACGGGATTGCTTCGAGGATTTCGTCAAAGTGCTGGGTACGGCCGATGCCCTGCTGCTGGCCGAGGTCTACGCCGCGGGCGAACCGCCCATCGTGGCGGCGGATGGCCGCTCGCTGGCCCGCGCCGTGCGCGTGGCCGGCAAGGTCGAGCCGGTGTTCGTCGAGGACATCGCCGACATGCCGCAGACCATCGCGGATTTCGCGCGCGACGGCGACATCGTCATCGCGATGGGCGCCGGCTCCATCGGAAGCATGCCGGCAAGAATGGGAGCGCTGTTCGCTCCGGCATCGGATCAGGAAGGGATACCGCAATGAGCGCGCAATTCGGCAAGGTCGGAGTGCTGTACGGAGGGAAGTCCGCCGAGCGCGACGTGTCCATCATGTCCGGCACCGGCGTGCACAAGGCCCTGCGCAGCGCGGGCATCGAGGCGCACCTGTTCGACACCGGCGTGCGCTCGCTGGCCGAGCTGGCCGAGGAGCGCTTCGACCGCGTCTTCATCGCCCTGCATGGACGCTATGGCGAGGACGGCACGATCCAGGGCGCGCTGGAACTGTTGCGGGTGCCCTATACCGGCAGCGGGCCGCTGGCTTCCGCGCTGGCCATGGACAAGACCATGACCAAGCGCATCTGGGTCCACGAAGGGCTGCCCACGCCGCGCTTCGAGACACTAGACCGCCGGTCCGACCTGGCCGCGGTGGCCGCCCGCCTGGGCCTGCCGCTGATCGTCAAGCCGCCGCACGAAGGCTCCACCATAGGCGTGACCAAGGTCACGGACCTGGCCGGCATGCGCGCGGCCTACGACCTGGCGGCCGAGTACGACGAGCAGGTCCTGGCCGAGGCCTTCATCCAGGGCCGCGAGCTGACCGTGGCCATCCTGGGTACCGGCGCCTCGGCGCGGGCCTTGCCGGTGGTCGAGATCGTGGCGCCCGAGGGGAACTACGACTACGAGCACAAGTATTTCACCGACGACACCCGCTACCTGTGCCCCGCGCAGCTGCCGCCCGCGGTCACCCAGCGTGTCCAGGAAATCAGCGAGGCCGCGTATCGCGTCCTGGGCTGCGAAGGCTGGGGCCGGGTGGACGTGATGCTGGATGCCGACAACCAACCCTATCTGCTGGAGGTCAATACCTCGCCCGGCATGACCGGCCATTCCCTGGTGCCCATGGCGGCCGCCGCCGAAGGCATGAACTACGAATCCCTGTGCGTGGAGATCCTGAAGGATGCCCGCTGCAAGGTTTCAGGCCGGTCTTCGTAAGAGATTGAATCGGACACTCTGTGTGGAACGACTCCCGTACCCTGAATCTCATCGCCAATACCCTGTACCTCGCCGCGGCGCTGGTGCTGGCGGCGTGCGCGCTGCTGTGGCTGGCGCAGCGACCGGTGTTCGCGTTGCAGACGATCTGGATCGAGGCCGAGGACGGCACGCTCCAGCATGTGACGCCAGCCAGCGTGCATCCGGCCATCTCCGGCCGGCTGACGGGCAACTTTTTCACCGCCGACCTGGAGCAGATGCGCCAGGTGTTCGAGACGGTGCCCTGGGTGCGGCAGGCGTCGCTGCGCAGGCAATGGCCCAATTCGCTGGTGGTGACCATACAGGAGCACCAGCCGCTGGGACTGTGGAACGAGAACCGCTTGCTCAACACCTACGGCGAATCGTTCACCGCCAACCTGGGCGAGGCCGAGGACGACCGGCAATTGCCGATCTTCGCCGGCCCGGAGGGCTCCGAAAAGCTGGTGGCGCAGCGCTACGCCGAGCTGACGCGCTGGTTCGCGCCGGTCAAGCTCGACCCGCTGCGGGTGGTGCTGACGCCCCGCTATGCCTGGCAGGTGGAGTTGTCCAATGGCGCGATCATCGACCTGGGACGCGAGCCGACCACCGCGCCCGGCACGGACACCGCGTCGCTGGAGTCGCGTGTCCAGCGCTTCGTGCAGGCGATTCCGGTGATCGAATCGCGCATCGGCAAGCTGGAACATGCGGACCTGCGCTATCCGAACGGCTTCGCGGTCACCACCGCCCGGCCGCCGGCCAGTGCCAAACCGAATCCAAGGAAACCTGCATCAACCATGCAACCTAACCAGAAAAGACCATGACTCGTGAAACCAAGGATCTGATCGTTGCCCTCGACATCGGCACCAGCAAGGTGGTGGCGGTCGTGGCCGAGATGCTGCCTGAAGGGCGCTTCGAAGTGCTCGGTCTCGGGCAGCATGAGTCGCGCGGCATGCGCAAGGGCGTGGTCGTCAACATCGAAACCACGGTCAACTCCATCCAGCGCGCGCTGGAGGAGGCCGAGCTCATGGCCGACTGCAAGATCCGGGACGTCTTCACGGGTATCGCCGGCAGCCACATCCGCAGCTTCAATTCCAGCGGCATGGTGGCGATCAAGGACAAGGAAGTCACCGCCACGGACGTCGCGCGCGTCATCGAGACCGCCAAGGCCATCAACATCCCGACCGACCAGCAGGTGCTGCACGTGCTGACGCAGGAGTTCATCGTCGACGGCCAGGAGGACATCCGCGAGCCCATCGGCATGAGCGGGATCCGCCTGGAAGTCCGGGTGCACATCGTGACTGGCGCGGTCAGTGCCGCCCAGAACATCGTCAAGTGCGTGCGCCGCTGCGGCCTGGAGGTGCAGGACCTGATCCTGCAGCCGCTGGCCTCGAGCCTGGCCTGCCTGACGCCCGACGAAAAGGAACTGGGCGTGGCCCTGGTGGACATCGGCGGCGGCACCACCGACATCGCCATCTTCACCGGCGGCGCGATCCGGCACACCGCGGTCATTCCCATCGCCGGCGACCAGATCACCGGCGACGTCGCCGCGGCGCTGCGCACGCCCACGCCCGATGCCGAGGAAATCAAGCTGCGCTACGGCGTGGCCAAGCAGGTGCTGGCCAGCCCCGACGAGCGCATCGAAGTGCCCGGGCTGGGCGACCGCGGGCCGCGCCAGCTGTCGCGCCAGGCGCTGGGCGCCGTGATCGAGCCGCGCGTCGAGGAGCTGTTCACCTTCGTGCAGCAGGTGATCCGCGAGTCGGGCTACGACGAGCTGCTGTCGTCCGGCATCGTGCTGACCGGCGGCACCTCGCAGATGCCCGGCGTGGTCGAACTGGCGGAGGACATCTTCCTGAAGCCCGTGCGGCTGGGCGTGCCCGAGTACACCGGCAGCCTGGCGGACGTGGTCCGCAGCCCGCGCTTCTCGACGGTGATGGGGCTGCTGGCCGAGGCCCGCTTGCAGCGCGTGCGCGGCCGCAAGGTGGCGCAGCAGACCGGAAATGTCACACAGGTTTTCTCTCGTATGAAAGAGTGGTTCCTGGGGAATTTTTGAAGCGATCCCCCGTCGCATACGTTGCCCGAATCGTGCAGTCCTTCGCAGTCCGATGAAGCAGTGCCCGTTCTTTGAGTCTGTGCAGTTGCAGGTCCAGAGTATCCAGTAGTTCGTTCAAATCAGTTTTTTACATGAGTCGAGGAGGTGCGTGACCGGGGAAGGTGAAACGTGAAGCGCGATCCCAAGGCGGGGTCAGTCAGATGGTCGATTCCGGCCCGATCACATTTCACATTTCACATTTCCCAGCCGCCACTTATCCGCCAGAACCCCCGGAGGTCATTATGAAATTCGAAATGCTAGACACCGATACCCGTGGAACGGTCATCAAGGTGGTGGGCGTGGGCGGCGCCGGCGGCAACGCCGTTGCCCACATGATCCGTCGCGGCGTGCAGGGCGTGGACTTCATCTGCGCCAACACCGACGTGCAGGCGCTGTCGCATACCAATGCGCCGGTGCAGATCCGCCTGGGCCGCAGCGGCCTGGGCGCCGGCGCCAAGCCCGAGCAGGGCCGCGCCGCCGCCGAGACCGCCCGCGAAGAGATCCGTGACGCGCTGCAGGGCGCCAACATGGTGTTCATCACCGCCGGCATGGGCGGCGGCACCGGTACCGGTGCCGGCCCCGTGGTGGCCGAAGTCGCCAAGGAGCTCGGCATCCTGACCGTGGCCGTGGTGACCAAGCCCTTCAACTTCGAGGGCAGCAAGCGCATGCGCATGGCCGAGGAAGGCATCGAGGCCCTGACGCAGCACGTGCATTCGCTGATCGTCGTGCTGAACGAGAACCTGTACGAACTGCTGGGCGAGGACGCCACGCAGGAAGACTGCTTCAAGTCGGCCGACGACATCCTGCACAATGCCTGCGCCGGCATCGCCGAGATCATCAACGTGGACGGCAACGTCAACGTCGACTTCGAAGACGTCAAGACCATCATGAGCGAGCAGGGCAAGGCCATGATGGGCACCGGCATCGCGAGCGGCGTGGACCGCGCCCGCGTGGCGTCCGAGCAGGCCATCGCGTGCCCGCTGCTGGAAGGCATCGACCTGAACGGCGCCCGCGGCGTGCTGGTCAACATCACCGCCAGCCGTTCGCTGAAGATGCGCGAGACCCGCGAGATCATGGACACCATCCGCAGCTATGCCGCGGAAGATGCCACCGTGATCTTCGGCGTGTCGTACGACGATGCGATGGGCGAAGACCTGCGCGTGACCGTCGTGGCGACCGGCCTGGGCCGCAACAAGGCCAAGCCGCAGCTGGTGCAGAACACCATGCAGCAGCTGCGTACCGGCACGGACAACGTGCCGGCCTACAACGCCCAGGCGGGTGGCACCAACTACCACGACTACGACACGCCCACGGTCTTCCGCAACCCGCGGGATGCGTCGATGCGCGTGCAGGCGCTGGAAAGCTCGGGCATGGAGCACCTGGACATCCCCGCCTTCCTGCGCAAGCAAGCGGATTGAGCCAAGGCTCAATCCGCTTGCTGGGTGGGTGAGCCCCCCGTACGCGCTGACGCGCGCCCCCCAGGGGGCGATGCGAGTGGACCGGCAAAGCCGGATCCACCGCATCCTGGGTCTAGTTCCTGTATCGTGAGGTCCTGGCGCTGTTGCTTCGCAGGCTGCCTGCGCTAGCACCGGTGGTACAACCCAACCAGTCCCCACTAGACCCAGGAAACCGCGGATCTGGCTTTGCCAGTCCGCCGGTTTCGCCCCCTGGGGGGCGCGCGTCAGCGCGTAGGGGGGGACATTTTTTTAGGAGTCTTCCATGACCATCAAAGTAGGTGATCGCGTCCCCGACGGTACCCTGACCGAATTCATCGCCGTGGAGACCGAGGGCTGCTCGCTCGGCCCCAACGCGTTCCAGGTCGCGGATCTGGTCAAGGGCAAGAAGATTGCCGTGTTCGCCGTGCCGGGCGCCTTCACGCCCACCTGCTCGGCCAAGCACGTGCCCAGCTACCTGCAGAACCATGATGCCCTGAAGGCCAAGGGCGTGGACGAGATCTGGTGCGTGGCCACCAACGACGCGTTCGTGATGGGTGCCTGGGCCAAGGACCAGGGCAGCCAGGGCAAGATCCGCATGCTGGCCGACGGCTCGGCCAAGTGGACCAAGGCGCTGGGCCTGGAATTCGACCTGACCGAGCGCGGCATGGGCGTACGTTCGCAGCGTTATTCCATGCTGCTGGACGACGGCGCCGTCAAGGTGCTGAACGTCGAAGCTCCCGGCAAGTACGAAGTCAGCGACGCGGAAACCCTGCTCAAGCAGCTGTAATTCCGTTTCCGGGATGGCCGCGGCAGGGCGTGCGCGGCCGTCCCGGAACCTGTGGCGGGCCACCCGCTCTAACACGGAAACGTTACAATATAGTATTAACCCGGATTCCTAGCCGCCATGCTTTGCCAGCGCACAATAAAAAGCGTCACTCGAACCACCGGAGTCGGTCTGCATTCCGGGCGGCGCGTCGAGATCACGCTGCGTCCGGCGGCGCCCAATACCGGCATCGTCTTCCACCGCATCGATCTGCCCGAGCCCGTGGACCTGCCCGCCTCCGCGATGTCCGTCGGCGATACGCGCATGGCGTCGGTCCTGCAGAAGGGCGATGTGCGGGTGTCTACCGTTGAACACCTGATGTCCGCCTGCGCAGGCCTGGGCATCGACAACCTGCACGTGGACCTGACGGCTGAGGAAGTACCCATCATGGATGGCAGCGCGGGTACCTTCGTGTTCCTGCTGCAGTCGGCGGGCATCGAGGAACAGAGCGCCGCCAAGGAATTCATCCGGGTGCTGGAGCCGGTCGAGGTTCGCGAGGGCGAAGGCGCATCGGCCAAGTGGGCCCGGCTCGAACCCTATGATGGCTTCGCCCTGGCCTTCTCCATCGATTTCCACCATCCGGCCATCGATGCCACGTCGAATTTCGCCGAGATCGACTTCGCCAAGCATTCCTACATCAAGGAAATCGCGCGCGCCCGCACCTTCGGGTTCATGCAGGACGTGGAAAACCTCCGCGCCGCGGGCCTGGCGCGCGGCGGCAGCCTGGACAATGCCATCGTGATGGACGAATTCCGCGTCCTGAACAGCGACGGACTCCGCTACGACGACGAGTTCGTCAAGCACAAGATCCTGGACGCCATCGGCGACCTCTACCTGGTGGGCAAGCCCCTGATCGCCCGCTACGTGGCCCACAAGTCGGGCCACGGCATGAACAACCAGCTCGTGCGCGCCCTGCTGGAGCGCCGCTCGGCCTGGGAATTGGCCACCTTCGAATCGAAGTCGGTCGCCCCCCAAGCCTTCCGCGAAGACTGGGTGACCGTGTGACCCCCCCTACGCCCTTACGGGCGCCCCCCAGGGGGCGAAACCGGCGGACTGGCAAAGCCAGATCCGCGGTTTCCTGGGTCTAGTACCCGTTTTTTGACACGCCACACCGTTGCTACCGCTGGCAGCCAGCGAAGCCTCCTGCCACAACCCAAGATGACCGTACTAGACCCAGGATGCGGTGGATCCGGCTTTGCCGGTCCACCCGCATCGCCCCCTGGGGGGCGCGCGTCAGCGCGTAGGGGGGGGTAACCTCCTTTTCAGTTCGGCCAGGGCCTGGGTGCCCAGCTCGGTAGCCTGGCGCGCCGGGGCGCGGGGGGCGGGGCGGGACAATTCGGTCTCTTCCAGGCGGGTAAGCGTTGCTTGAACGCGGACGGCGATTCCGTTAACCTGCCACCCTTGCTTTTCCAAGGCCGCCACCAGCCGGGGTGCCAACTGGCGCAGTTTGGCCGAATGGGCCGCGGCCGGTACCCCCAGTGTCAATTGGCCATCCTCGAAGCGCAGCACGCGGCAGGACGGGCCCAGGGGCGCGGGCAGGGCGTCGCAGACCTGGCGTTCCAGGTCCAGCAGACGGCGGGCGGTGCCCAGCAGGCTGGCGCCCTTGCCGTCACGGCCCAGGCACGCCAGCGTGGCGGTGTACTGCGCGGGGTCGGCATGGGTCTGCGGCTTGCGCCGCTTCCGGAGGGTCGCGGCGGGCCGGGTACGAAAAGTTTCGATCACGAACTCCCTGGAGTCTCGGGAACATTCAAGAGGATACGGGGCGCCGAGCAAGGCGCGTCTCTCACGCCAGGAGGCACGTTCCGTGCAGATCATCATAGTGCATCCGCGCCTGTCCGAGGCGAGGACGCTGACCATAACCCCCCGTTTCGCCGCGGGGATGATCGCCGCAATCGGTGCCGCCCTGATTCTTGGCGCCGTACTGTTGAATTACGCCGCTTCCGGCATCGCATGGCCATGGAGCGGCTCCGGCCTGTCCGAGCGTACGCGCGAGGAAGCCCGCCAGCAGGCGGTGCTGCGCGAGAACATCAATCTGCTGGCCAAGCGCGTGGGTGAAATGCAGGCCAAGCTGATGCAGCTCGACGCGCTGGGCGAGCGCGTCGCCGGCCTGGCGGGCGTGGCTCCGGCGTTTTCCGCCAAGGGCGTGCCGGGCCGCGGCGGGCTGCTGGTATCGCCGCAGCCCATGTCGCCCCAGGACGTCAGCTCCGAGCTCGATCATCTCGAAGCCCAATTGGCCGAGCGCTCCGACTACCTCAGCGTCCTGGACGCGCAGCTGACAACCCTGTCCGTGCGCAAGGCCATGACGCCCACCGTCATGCCCGTCACGCAGGGGTACAACGGTTCCTCGTTCGGCTGGCGCGTCGATCCCTTCACCGGTACGCGTTCCCTGCACGAAGGGGTGGATTTCTCCGCGCCGTCGGGCACGCCCATCGTGGCCGCGGCCGGCGGCGTCGTGCAGGTGGCCGAATTCCACGCCGGCTACGGCTACATGATAGACATCGACCACGGCAACGATCTCGTCACCCGCTACGCCCACGCCTCGCGGCTGCTGGTCAAGCCGGGCGACCTGGTCAAGCGAGGCCAGCGCATCGCCGCCGTCGGCAGCACCGGCCGCTCCACCGGTTCGCACCTGCACTTCGAGGTGCGGCTGGGCGGCGTGGCGGTCAACCCCAACAACTTCCTGACCCACGGCCCCGGCAAACAGCCGGTCGAACCGTTCTCCAAGGTCGTCACGCTGCCCGCCCCCGGTCCGCTGGACTAGAAAGAGGCCCCCCTACGCGCTGACGCGCGCCCTGGATGATGAGCCCCCAGCCCCCAGCCGCTACGCGGCAGCCCCAATAGACCCAGGATGCGGTGGATCCGGCTCCGCCGGTCCACCCGCATCGCCCCCTGGGGGGCGCCCGAAGGGCGTGGGGGTGGGCTTCCCTTCCGGTCCACCCGCATCGCCCCCTGGGGGGCGCCCGAAGGGCGTAGGGGGGGGACCATAATCAACAGAGACCTCCCGCAGGCAGCGCATCAGGCGTTCGCTGGCGGGGGACAGCGCGCGCTGCTTGCTCCAGGTCAGGCCGATGGGGCGCAGCAGGCCGGGGAGTTCCAGGGGCAGAATGGCCAGCATGCCCAGGTCGCTGTAGTAGCGGGCCGCGACGCGGGACAGGAGGCCGACGGCCCGGGTGGACTGGAGATAGTTGGCGATGACCGGAACCGACAGGGTTTCGATGTAGTCGCTGGGCATGGCAATGTCGTGTTCCTGGAAGACGGCCTCCAGGGGTTCCCTGGGCAGGGACGCCACCGGCGGCAGGATCCAGGGGAACGGGGCGAGGTCGCGCCAGTGCAGCGACGAGACCCCGGCCAAGGGGTGCTGGCGGCCCACCACGACCATGCTCGATCCCTCGAACAGGGGCGCTTCCTCGAAGTCGGCCGACGGCCAACTGGACAGCCGGCCCACCAGGACGTCCAGGTGGCCTCGCCGCAATTGCGGCAGCAGCGTATCCATCGACCCTTCCTGCACGTGCACCGTGGTCGTGGGCGAGACCCGCTTGAGGGCGGCCAGCGCCTGGGGGACCAGGGCCGAGGTCATGGCGGGCATCGCGCCCAGCGCCGTCCGCCCGGACGCGCCCGACAGCAGCGCACGCAGTTCGTCGCGAGTCTGGGCCAGGGTGTTCAGCATCACGCGGGCCTGGCGGATCAGGCATTCGCCGTAGGCATTGGGCTGGACGCCCCTGGCCGTCCGGTCGAACAGCTTGAAGCCCAGGCCTTTCTCCAGTTCGGACAGCGCCAGCGACACCGCCGGCTGGGTGATGTTGAGGCTGGCCGCGACCTTGCCCAGGTTGCGCAGCTCGTCCAGGGCCACCAGCAATTGCAGGTGGCGCGGCTTGAGGTTGGCGCGGATGTACCAGTCGAGTCTCGCCATGGCGGATCTCTCCGGATGTGTCATAAGTAGATGCTTATGATAAACGCCATATTTTTAAGTGGTTTGCTTATGTTGATGCGGGCATGATGGGCGCCTTCGATCAGGAGTCCCCGTGTCCCATCCCAAGCCGACATCGATCATCGATCTACATACCCACGTCATCGCCGCGGACCAGCGGGCCTATCCGCTAGCGCCGCTGTCCGGCCGGCAATCGGACTGGTCGCGCGAGCGGCCGGTCACGCGCGAAGACATGCTGGCCGCAATGGACGAGGCCGGCATCGCGCAGGTCGCGCTCGTGCAGGCCTCCACCTGCTATGGCCATGACAGCAGCTACGTCGCGGACTCGGTCGCCGCTCGGCCGGACCGTTTCATCGGCGTCTATTCGATCGGCTTGTCCGAGCCTGACGCCGCCGATCGCATCGCATACTGGCACGGCCGCGGGTTGCAGGGCATGCGGGTGTTCATCGCCGGGCACACCGCCGCCGACCACGCGGCGCGGCTGGACGACCCGCTGGGCTTTCCCGCCTGGGAGCGGGCGCAGGCACTGGACATCCCCGTGTGCGTGCAACTGCGGGCCGATGGCTTGCCTCAACTGGAAAACATCCTGCGGCGCTTCCCGCGCGTGCGGGTGCTGCTGGACCACTTCGCCCGGCCCCGGCTGGACGACGGTCCTCCCTATGCGGCGGCGGCTAGCCTGTTCGCGCTGGCGGAGCATCCCAACCTGTTCCTCAAGTTCACCACCCACAACGTCCGGGAGTCCCGCGAGGGGGCGGCCACGCAGGCCAGCTTCCTGCGGCGCGCGATCGACGTGTTCGGCGTTCGCCGCATCGCCTGGGGATCGAACTTCCCGGCGTCGGCGGGCAGCCTGGCCAGCCTGCTGGGCGAAGCCCTGGAGGCCACCGCCTCGCTGTCGGGCGAAGAGCGGGAATGGATTTTCCATCGCACGGCCCGGGCACTGTATCCCGAGCTGGACGCCGCATCGGCAAGGGGCGCGTGATGGGTCCGACGACGCTGCGCACCCTGCTGGGCGATTATCCCAACACGCTGGCCCTGAAGCGGGGCGAGATCGCTTCGCCGCTGGTCGGTTTCGAGTTCGACCCGGTCAAGACCGCCAACCGGGCGTTCAAGCGCGTGGTGCGCGAAGGCGCCTTCGACGTGGCGGAGCTGGCGCTGGTGACCTTCCTGCAGGCCAAGGCCTACGGCAAGCCCCTGGTGCTGATGCCGGCCGTGGTGGGGGCGGGCCGCTACCAGCACCACTGCCTGGTCCACAACGTCGAGCGCGGCCGCCTGCGGGTGGCGGAGCTGGCCGGCAAGCGCATCGGGATCCGGGCCTACGCCCAGACCACGGTCGCCTGGGTGCGGGGCATCCTGGCCGACGACTACGGGGTGGATCTGAATGGAATACGTTGGGTGACGTTCGAGGACGGGCACCTGGCCGAGTTTCCGGATCCGCCGGGAGTGACGCGGGCCGAAGGCCGGAACATGGTGGAGATGCTGCTGGCGGGGGAACTGGATGCCGCCATCATCGGCACCGACCTGCCCGACGATCCTCGCCTGGCGCCGGTGCTGCCCGACCCCCATGCGGCCGCCGCTGCGTGGGGCGCCCGGCACGCCATGGTGCCCATCAACCATATGGTGGCCGTGGACCGGAAATTGTGCGAGACGCGTCCGGATGTGGTCCGCGAAGTCTACCGCCTGCTGCAGGAAAGCAAGGCCGCGGCCCGGCGGGACGCCGGCGCGCCGGATCTGACGCCGTTCGGTGTGGAACCCAACCGCCATGCGCTGGAGCTGATCATCCATTACGCCTACGACCAGAAGCTGATACCGCGCCGCTATGCCGTCGACGAGCTGTTCGACGACGTGACCCGCGTGCTGTGACCGGCGCCGGCCATGGGGCCGGCCCGTAAAGACTATCGCGGCGGCGGGGACCGCCGCCCTCATTCCCAGGAGACAACATGAAATGGTTCGCAATCCTGGCCGCCTGCGTGGCGGCCGCCGTTCCCACGCTTCCCGCGCAGGCCCAGGTGGGCGGCCAGGTCTCGCGCATCGTCGTGCCGTTCGCGGCCGGCGGGGCCCGGGAACTGCTGGCACGCACCTTCTACCAGGAACTGGGCCAGCAGCTGGGCCAGACCATCATCATCGAAAGCCGGCCCGGCGCGGGCGGGGCCATCGGCACGTCCAACGTCGGGCGCGCCGACCCGGACGGGCGTACGCTGCTCATGGCCGCGTCCAGCCATTTCGTCACGGCGGAACTGGGCGCCAAGCCCCACTATGACCCGGTCAAGGATTTCACGCCGGTGGCCAACATCGGCACCCAGAGCTACGTGCTGATGATCAGCAGCGCGCTGCCGGCCAGGAACGTGGCCGAATTCATCGCTTATGCCAAAAAGCGCCCGGGCGAGCTGAACTACGGCTCGGCCGGCATCGGCAGCTCCACCCACCTGGCCATGGCCTATTTCCTGAGCACGGCCGGGCTGGACATGCTGCACATCCCCTACAAATCCACCCAGGAAGCGGCCAACGACGTGGCCGGTGGGCGGGCGCACGCCGTGATCGTGCCCAATGCCGGCGTCGGCGCCTACCTGCAGGACCCACGGCTGCGCATCATCGGGGTGACGTCGCGCCAGGCCTCGCCGCTGCTGCCCAACGTGCCGCCCATCGCCCAGGCGGGCCTGCCTTCCTACGTGTTCGAGTCCTGGTTCGGCCTGCTGGCGCCCGCCGCCACGCCCGCGCCGGTGGTCCAGCGCATCAACGCCGCGGTGGCGAAGGTGCTGGAGATGCCGGTCATCAAGGAGCGCCTGGCCACCCAGGGCGTGGCGCCGGACGCCATGAGCGTCGATGAATTTGCGAAACTGTTCGCCCAGGACAGGCAGTTGATGGCCCGCATCGTCAAGGAGGCCAGACTCACCCGGGATTGACCCGGACCGGTCCCGGCGGGGGCGGGCGCCGCTCCCGGGCCGGGCCAGCCGCCGGGGGCGGCGGCCGGGCGGGGATGTCCATGCGGACGGAGCGCGCGATTCAAGGTCCTCCCACGGTGCTAAACTGGCTGGCTTATCCCCTATCCCGGCTGGGATGCCAGGCCACGGCCCGGCCCCGGTTGCTTGCAAATATCGCGCATGGTTTCCTCTCTGCTCAAGAAAATTTTCGGCAGCCGCAATGACCGGCTGCTGAAGCAGTACGGCAAGTTGGTCGCTCGCATCAACGCGCTGGAGTCCCAGACCGCCGCACTCAGCGACGAGCAACTCGCGGCCCGCACGCAAGAGTTCAAGCAACGCTACCAGAACGGCGAATCGCTGGACGACCTGCTGCCCGAGGCCTTCGCCGTCGTGCGCGAAGGCGGCAAGCGGGTGCTGGGCATGCGCCACTTCGACGTCCAGCTGCTGGGCGGGATCGTGCTGCATACCGGCCGGATCGCCGAAATGCGCACGGGCGAAGGCAAGACGCTGGTGGCCACGCTGCCGGTCTACCTGAACGCGCTGGCCGGCAAGGGCGTGCACGTGGTCACCGTCAACGACTACCTGGCCCAGCGCGACGCCGGCTGGATGGGCCGGCTGTACCGCTTCCTGGGCCTGACGGTGGGCGTGGTCGTGTCCCAGCAGCCCAACGAGGAAAAGAAAGAGGCCTACCAGGCCGACATCACCTACGGCACCAACAACGAATTCGGCTTCGACTACCTGCGCGACAACATGGAATACCGCGTGGAGGACCGCCGCCAGCGCGCGCTGTTCTACGCGGTGGTCGACGAGGTCGACTCCATCCTGATCGACGAGGCGCGTACGCCGCTGATCATCTCGGGCCAGGCCGAAGACCATACCGAGATGTACATCCGGATGAACGCGGTGCCGCCGCTGCTGACCCGGATGGCGTCCGAGCCCAAGTCCAACGAGCCCGAGCCCGAGGGCGACTTCTGGGTGGACGAGAAAAGCCACCAGGTCTACCTGTCCGAGGCCGGCCACGAGAAGGCCGAGCAGATCCTGGAGCGCCAGGGCCTGCTGCCCGAGGGCGAGTCGCTGTACGAGCCGCGCCACATCAGCCTGATGCACCACCTGATGGCGGCGCTGCGGGCGCACAACCTGTTCTTCCGCGACCAGCACTACGTTGTGCAGAACAACGAAGTGGTCATCGTCGACGAGTTCACCGGCCGCCTGATGGTGGGCCGCCGCTGGTCCGACGGCCTGCACCAGGCGGTCGAGGCCAAGGAAGGCGTGAAGATCCAGAACGAGAACCAGACGCTGGCCTCGATCACCTTCCAGAACTACTTCCGGATGTACGAGAAGCTGGCCGGCATGACCGGCACGGCCGACACCGAAGCCTACGAGTTCCAGGAAATCTATCGCCTGGAGACCGTGATCATGCCGACCAACCGGCCCATGATCCGCGTCGACCAGAACGACCAGGTTTTCAAGACCGACCAGGAAAAGTACAACGCCATCCTGGAAGACATCCGGGACTGCCAGAAGCGCGGCCAGCCGGTGCTGGTGGGTACCACCAGCATCGAGAACTCCGAGCTGCTGTCGGCCATGCTGGTGAAGGCGGGCCTCAAGCACGAGGTGCTCAACGCCAAGCAGCACGCGCGCGAAGCCGAGATCGTGGCCGAGGCCGGCAAGCCCGGTCATATCACCATCGCCACCAACATGGCGGGCCGCGGCACCGACATCGTGCTCGGCGGCAGCGTCGACAAGCAGGTCGACCTGATCCGCGCCGACGACTCGCTGTCCGAGGCCGAGAAGGAAATCCGCATCGCCCGCGTGCGCGATGAATGGAAGCCGCTGAACGAGCAGGTCAAGGCCGCCGGCGGCCTGCGCATCATCGGCACCGAGCGCCACGAGTCGCGCCGTATCGACAATCAGCTGCGCGGCCGCGCCGGCCGCCAGGGCGATCCGGGTTCGTCGCGTTTCTACCTGTCGCTGGAAGACTCGCTGATGCGCATCTTCGCGGGCGACCGCGTGCGCGCCATCATGGAGCGCCTCAAGCTGCCCGAGGGCGAGCCCATCGAGGCCGGCATGGTCACCCGCTCCATCGAGTCGGCCCAGCGCAAGGTCGAGGCCCGCAACTTCGACATCCGCAAGCAGCTGCTGGAGTACGACGACGTCGCCAACGACCAGCGCAAGGTCATCTACACCCAGCGCAATGAGGTCCTGGAGGCCGAATCCATCGCCGACGTGGTCGCCGGCCTGCGCGAGGCCACCTTCACCGAGGTGTTCCGCGGCTACGTGCCGGAAGACTCCGTCGAGGAACAATGGGACGTGCCGGGCCTGCAGAAGACGCTCGAACTCGAGTGGCAGGTCGAGCTGCCGCTGGCCGGCATGCTGGAAGCCGAGCCCAACCTGACCGACGACGACCTGCTCGAGCGCGTGCTGAAGGCCGCGGCCGATGCCTACGACGCCAAGGTGACCCTGGTGGGCACCGAGATGTGGGGCCAGTTCGAGCGCTCCATCCTGCTGCAGTCCATCGACACGCACTGGCGCGAACACCTGGCCATGCTGGACCACCTGCGCCAGGGCATCCATCTGCGCGGCTACGCCCAGAAGAACCCCAAGCAGGAATACAAGCGCGAAGCCTTCGAGCTGTTCTCCAACATGCTGGACCGCATCCGCAACGACGTCGTCAAGGTGCTGATGACCGTGCGCGTGCAGTCGGCCGAGCAGGTGGAACAGGTCGAGCAGGAGGCCGCCCAGCCGCACGTGCAGAACGTGCAGTACCATCACTCCGACTACGACGAGGCCCTGGCCGCCGCCAACGCGGCCGCGGGATCCGGCCAGGAGCCGGTGCGCAACGTGCTGCCCAAGGTCGGGCGCAACGATCCCTGCCCCTGCGGCAGCGGCAAGAAGTACAAGCAGTGCCACGGCCGGCTCGCCTGACGGGGCGTTCCGCGACATGACGTGAAAAGACCGGCGCTTGCCGGTCTTTTCATTGGTGGTGGGGTAGTATTCCGTCGGCGTGCCTCCAGCAGGCTGATCATTCCGGAGCTTCATCCATGTTCTCCGTGCGCCACATCGAGGCCTTCCAGGCCGTCATGGTCACTCGAAGCATGACGTCGGCCGCCGACGTGCTGTTCGTGACACAGTCCGCCGTCAGCAAATTGATCAAGGAGTTCGAGGAGCAGGTGGGATTCGAGCTGTTCACCCGCAAGCGCGGTGGACTGGTTCCTTCCCCCGAGGCGCACTCGCTGCTGGCCGAGGTCGACCGGCTGTTCCTGGGGCTGGAAAAGATCGCTCTGGCCGCCGAGCGTATCCGCTCCAAGCGCCACGGGCAGCTGCGCATCGTGGCCATGCCGTCGCTGACCACGGGCTTCCTGCAAGGCGTCGTCGCGGCATTCAGCCGCGAGCATCCCGATGTGAGTGTCTCCCTGCTGACCTACAACTCGCCCGAGGTGGTTGAGCTGGTGGCCTCCGGACAGTTCGATCTGGGTTACGCGATGACGCCGATTTCGCGGGATCGAGGGCTGGTGGCGCACGTGTCGCTGGTCGATTGCGTGTGCATTCTTCCCCCCCGGCATCCGAAGCGGCGCAGGCGGGAGCTCGATCCGGGTGACCTGGCCGGCGAACCGTTCGTGTCCCTGGCGGCGGACAATCCCACGCGCATGAAGGTCGACGCGTTGTTCAAGAACGAGAACATCCACCGGCACCTGGCGTTCGAGGCGGGGTGGTCGGCGGCCGTGGTCGGCTTCGTCGCCCAGGGCATGGGGGCTTCCATCCTCGACCCATTCTCGACCGACATGGCGCTGGCCCTGGGGTGCTCGGTGCATCGCATGACCCAGCCGATTCCTTTCTCGTTCGCCGAGATCAAGGCCAGTTCGACGACCCGGAACGACCTGGCGGATCTTTTTTCCGCGCAGCTCGAAGAACGGCTGCGCGGACTGCACGGCTACGCCCGCCCGCGGCGTGCCGCCAGCTAGGGCCCATTCCCGGCCTGTGCGAGCCTCCTTCTAGCGGGCACAGGTCCTGGCTATTCCAGCCTGGCTCCAGTACTTTTCACGAGCTTGCCCGTTTCCGCATAGTCGGCGGCCAGAAAGGCGGCGAATTCGTCCGGACCCATGAGTGCCGGCTCTATCCCGGCCTTCTGCAGCGCGTCCCGGACACTGTCCTGCCGCATGGCTTTCTCGGCGGCGGCATGCAACTGCTCGATGCGGACCCGGGGTGTGCCTGCCGGCGCAAGCAGACCGTACCACGCGTCGTAGTTGAAGCCCTGGACGCCCGCGTCGGCCACGAGCGGAAAGTTCGCGAACATCCCCGTATGGCCGACCTTGGAGGTCATGCCCAGTATCCTGGCGCGTTTGTCCGACACGGCCGGTACAGCGCCTATGGTCGCGGGCATGATGAGGTGCGAGCGGCCCGCCAGCACGTCGGTCATGGCTTCGCCGGTGGACTTGAACGGGATGTGCTGCAACTGGATGCCGGCCATCTGCGCGAACAGCGCCATGCCGAGATGGCCGTTGCTGCCGTTGCCGGCGGACGCGTAGTTGAGCTGATTGGGATGACGCTTGGCGTAATCGACCAGCTCGGCCACCGTATGGACGGGAAGGGCGCTGGACACCACGAGGGCGAAGCCCGTCTTGCCTATCATCGCCACCGGCGCGAAGCTCGCCAGCGCGTCGTACGGCATCTTGGGGTAGAGCCAGGGGTTGCTGGTGTGGTTCGAGGCCACCAGCGCCAGCGTCTTGCCGTTGGGCGCGCTGGCCGCGACCGTGGCCGTGCCCACGGTGCCACCCGCCCCCGCGCGGTTCTCGATGATGATCGGCTCCCCCAGTGCCTGTCCCAGCGCATTCTGGATGACCCTGGCCATCAGGTCCTGCGTGCCGCCCGCGGCAAAGGGGACGACCAGCCGGACGGGATCGGCGGCATGCGCCGCGAAGGCGCACAGGCCTGTCGCCAGTGCGAGGATGAAACGGGTGCTGCGCAAGAAATTCGCCATCATTTTCTGTCTCCTCATTGTCGCCTGCACGGCTACAGCGCGGCCGTTTCCGCCTGTAGCTGCGTGTCGGCATTGCTTACCATTGCCTGGAACGTCTCCAATTCCCGCCGTGTGTCCGCCAACTCGCGCAGCGCGCGGGCATGCAGGGCTGCGGTATCCTCGGCCGCCGGCCCACCCGAACCCCGGCGCCGTTCGATGGATTGGCTGCTGTCGAAGGCCGCGCGGATTTCCTCGTCGCTCAGTCGCAGTTCGCGGCCCAGAATCTCTCGTGCCGCCCGCGCGACCAGAGGTGCTTGGATGTTCGTCGGGGAAATGCCGTCGTGCAGGGCCAGGCGGACCACGCGTCCGGTGACGTGATGGGCCTCCTTGAAGGCCAGCCCGTGCCGTATGACCAGGTAGTCGGCGAAGTCGGTGGCCGTGGCGTAGTTCGCATCGGCCAGTTCCCGCATGCGTTGCCGCCGGGGGCGAACCCCGGCGACCACCGAACCGGCCACCTGCAGCAGGCCGGCCATGCCGAGCAAGGCATCCCACAGGAATTGCAGGCTGTCTGCGTTCCCGTCCAGCACGTGGCTGAAGGGCTTGGCGTGGAAGGCGCTGAAGGCGGTCGTCATCGCGCCGATCAGATGGCTTTGCCGCCCCTTCAGGAATTCGAGCACGGCCTGATTCTTCTTCTGGGGCATGAGGCTGGACGTGATGGCCAGGTTGTCCGGCAGGTCCAGCATGCCGAACTCATAGGTTGTCATGGTGTAGAAGTCTTGCGCCAGGCGGCCGACCGTCGTGGCGGTGAACAGCGTGGCGGTCAGCAGCTCCATGATCGCGTCCTTGGAGGCAACAGCATCCAGGGCATGGGGTACCGGCGCGGCAAAGCCCAGCAGCGAGGCGGTATGCGCCCGGTCGATCGGGTAGGGCGTGCCGGCCAAGGCACCGGCGCCCAGCGGGCACTGGTTGATGCGATCCAGAGCCGCCAGCGTGCGGCGGGTGTCTCGTTCCAGCGACCTTTCTATGCCTAGCAGGTAGAAGCCGAAGGTGATCGGCTGCGCATGCTGCATGTGGGTGTAGCCGGGCATCACGCAATCGAGGTTGCGTACGACCTGCTCGAGCAGCACTCCGCGCAGGTCCAGCAGCGCGGACGCGAGTTCCAGGCCCAGGGCACGGGCGCGCATCCGGTCCAGCGTGGATTGCAGGTCGTTCCGGCTGCGGGCGACGTGTAGCCGCGATCCTGTGTCCTTGCCGGCGATCGACAGCAATCGGGCTTCATAGTTGAAATAGACGTCTTCGAGCGAGCCGTCGATGACCAGCTTCGCCGGTCCTTCCGCTTCGATCTGGAGAATGGCGCGGTCCAGGGTGGCCGCGTCATGCGCGCTGACCAGCCCCGCGCGTCGGATCGCGACCAGGTGCGCGCGGTTGAGCCGGGTCAGGAACGGAATGGACGCGGCCAGCGATGCCTGGATCCAGGGAATGAAGATGGCTTGCTGGGCCTGTTGGGACAGCGGTTCGTGCAAAAAGCCGCTGACGGGGGATTGCGCTTCCATGGGGGGCGGAGACTGGAGTTGGGACAGCCCCCACTTTGACTCAGCCCATTACATGAGATCAAGGCACTTTTTCTACTGTTCAGATTCCAAAATCTCATTCTATGAATGAGCGGCAGTCATGCCTTGACCGGTGCACGGCGCGCTGCAGAACCCGCTTAGACCACCTCGAACATCGCCTCGATCTCGACCACCACGCCGTGCGGCATGCTGCTCACGCCCACGGCCGTGCGCGTATGGGCGCCGGCTTCCCCGAATACCTCCACCATCAGGTCCGAGGCGCCGTTGACCACCTCGGCGATGCGGACGAAGTCGGGCGTGGCGGCAACGAAGCCGCGCAGGTTCACTACCGACACGATGTCGTCCAGGCCGTTGGGCAGGGCGGCGCGGGCCTGGGCCAATACGTTCAGCGCGCTGGCGCGCGCGGCCTGCTGGGCCTGGGCCAGGTCCAGGGTGTCGCCCACGCGGCCGACGTGGCGCAGTTCGCCGTTCACGCTGGGCAACTGGCCCGAGACGAACAGCAGGTTGCCCAGCTTGCGCGCCATGCGGATGCGCGCGGCGCGGGCCGCGGGCGCGGGCGGCAGGATGATGCCCAGGGCCGACAGGCGGGCGTCGATGGAACTTGGCATGGGTGGCTCCCGGTGATGGCGAAGGCCGCCATTGTCCCGTCCCGGCCCATGGGGCGGGCTGATTTTTCGCGCCGCGGCCATAACCATGCGGTTGGAACCGCGGGCGAAACTGGAATGCGGCAGCGGCCGGCGGCTCCGTATCATGGCCGTTTCGACAAGGAGCGCGCATGCTGTACATCATCTACCAGGAAGACCGGGACGACGGCGCGGCGGAGATCCGCAAGCGGGTCAAGCCCGCGCATCTGGAGTACCTGGCCAGGTTCGAATCCAGGCTGGTGCTGGGCGGCGCCATGCTGGCCGAGGACGGCGTGGGGCGCACCGGCAGCGTATTGATCCTGAACGTGGGCAGCCTGGCCGAGGCGGAGGCGTTCTCGCGCGACGAGCCGTTCCGCAAGGCCGGCCTGTTCAAGAGCGTGAAGATCTCGCGCATGCGGCGCGGGCAATGGAACCCGGCGGCCGCGCCCGCCACCGCCGAGGGCAACTGACCGGCATCAGGCCGCGGGCGGGCGGTGGTAGAGCTCGCCGGCCGCCTGCTTGAGGCTGTCCACCATGCGCAGCGCGGCGGCCGACAGATTGTTGTGGGCGTGGGTGATGATGCCCACGGGCAGGGCGGGATAGCCGATGTCCACCGGCAGCTTGGCCAGGACACCCTGTTCGATGTCGGCCTGGACGATCTGCCACGGCAGCGCGGCCACGATGTCCCGCTGCAGCAGCAGGGCGCGTATCAGCGGGAACGACAGGGTCTCGACGATGCGGGCGGGCAGGTCCAGCCCCTCGCGGGCGAAGAACAGGTGGATGGGCGTGCGCGCCACGCTGCTTGCGTGCGGCATGACCCATTCCTGCGCAGCCAGGTCGGCGGGCGTGGGCGCGGCCTTGCCCGCCAGCGGGTTCTGGCGTCCCGCCACCAGCACGATGGGTTCGAAGTACAGGGGGATCTGCCGGATCTGCCCATGGCCGTCCTGCTCGGACATGCGGCCCACGACGATGTCGATCTCGCCGGCCTGCAGTCCGCTCAGCAGCCTTTCCTTGCTGCCGTCCACCACCGACACGCGCGTGGCGTCGCCGCCGGCGAAGAACAGCGACAGCGCGCGCGGCAGCAGCGTGGGCAGCGCCACCATGTAGCTGCCTATCGCCAGCTTGCCGGCCGAGCCCTGGCGCAGGGCGGTCAGTTCATCGGCCGCGCGCTTGAGCTCGGCGTGCAGCGAATGGGCATAGCGCAGCACGTGGCTGCCGAACACGGTGGGCACGACACCCTTGGCGGTGCGGTCCAGCAGCCGCTCGCCCAGCAGCGTCTCCAGTTCGTGGATGGTCTTGGATACCGCGGGCTGCGACATGTGCAGCGTTTCCGCCGCGCGCGACAGGGCGCCGCATTCGGCCACGGTCTTGAACATTAGCAGGTGGCGCAGCTTGACCTGGGTGGTCAGCACGCGCTCGATCGATCGCTCGGCTTCCATGTGAACCCCGATGGCGGGAAGAAGAGGACGGCCGGCCCATAACCATTTGGTTTGCCCGGCCGCCTGAATGCGAATGATCGCACGCTCGGGCCGCTGATAGAGTGGCCGCATCCCTGCCATGCCGGAGAAGCCGTTGAAGATCACCGCATTTTCCCTCGAACACCTGAGCCTGCCCGACGAAGATCCCAACTGGAAGTTCGCGGGCCAGGCCTATCCGACCAACGATGCCGTCGTCCTGACGCTGACGGCCGAGGACGGCACGCGAGGCTGGGGCTATGCGGCGGCCTTTCCGCACCTGGCCGCGACCGCGCTGGGGGTGGAGGGCGCCTTGCAGCGCATCTGTCCGGCGCTGGTCGGCCAGGACGCGATGGCGATCGAGGCCAATCTGGTGCGCGTACAGGCGGCGCTGGTGGGCAACAACCCCGCCAAGGCCGCCATCGATTGCGCGCTGCACGACCTGAAGGCGCGCCTCTTGGGCGTGCCGCTGTACGAGCTGCTGGGCGGCAAGACCACCGGCCGTATCGCGATCTGCCGCATGCTGGGCCTGAAGACGCCGCCCGAGATGGCCGAGCGCGCGCAGCGCCTGGTGGACCAGGGCTACCGCCACCTGAAGCTCAAGGTGGGCGGCTCCGTGCGCGAGGACATCGAGCGGTTGCGCGCCGTGCGGCGCCAGGTGGGCGACGCCGTGCGGCTGGTGGCCGACCCCAACCAGTCCTATCGCGCCAAGGATGCCGTCGTGTTCGCGCAGCGGGCCGTCGAGTTCGACGTGGACATCATCGAGCAGCCGGTGCGGGCCGACGACCTGGACGGCCTGCAGGAAGTCACGCGCGCCTCCAGTATCGCCATCGAGGCCGACGAGAGCGCCTACGACGCCTCGTCGACCTACCGCCTGGCCGCGAGCCGCTCGATCAACGCGGTCAGCCTCAAGGTGCCCAAGATGGGCGGGCTGCGGGCCGTGCAGACGGCCGCGCGCATCTGCGAGGTGGCGCACCTGGGGTGCCGGATGGGCGCCAACGTCGGCAGCCAGCTGCTGGCTGCCCATGCCCTGCACCTGGCCGTGGCGCTGCCCAACATCACCTATGCCTGCGAACTGGCCGAGTTCCAGAAGCTGCTGAACGATCCGTTCGAGGGCCTGAAGGTGGTGGACGGCCATCTCCATGTCCCGGAAGGCCCGGGCGTGGGCGTCGTCCGCCGCGCGTCCTGAGCGCGTCCGTCCGCACATTTTTCTTCAAGGAACGTCCATGGAATTCCCCATGCTTGCCCGTCGCCCCGTCCTGCGGTCCGCGCTGTTCCTGCTGGCCGCGACATTGGCCGGCAACACCGCCGCCCAGCCCCTGCCGCGCCAGATCCGCATGGTCGTGCCGTTCTCGCCCGGCGGTCCGGCCGACCTGATCGCGCGCAAGCTCTCCGAGCGCCTGGGCCCGCAATTGGAAGCGACCGTGATCGTCGACAACCGTCCCGGCGCCAATGGCGCGATCGGCGTGCAGGCGGTGGCCAAGGCCGTGCCCGACGGCGGCACGCTGCTGTTCGCGACCTCGGGCATGCTGACCATCAGCCCCGTCTTGTACAAGGACCTGAACTACGATCCGCTGAAGGACCTCAGCCCGATCGGCCGGGTGGTGGCCAATGGCACCGCATTGCTGGTGGGCAAGCAGCTTCCGGCCAGCGACATGAAGGAATTCGTCGCCTACGCCCGCCAGTCCGCGAATCCCGTTCCCATCGGTTCGGCCGGAACGGGCAACATCACGCACCTGTACATGGAGCTGATGAAGGACGCCACGCGTGGCAACTTCGTCCACGTGCCCTACAAGGGCGTGGCTCCCGCGCTGACCGACGTCATGGGGGGCCAGATCGCCGGCGTGTTCGTCGACCTGCCGGCGGCGCTTCCGCTGCTCAAGGGGGGAAAGGTGAAGGCCCTGGGGCTGGTGGGCACGGAGCGCAGTCCGTCGGCGCCCGAGATTCCCACCATTGCCGAGCAGGGCTATCCGGGGGTGGACGGCGTGAGCTGGTTCGGCGTGCTGGCGCCCGCCGGCATGGCCGCCGACAAGGTGCAGGCCATCCACGCGGGCATCGCGCGGGTGTTGGCCGATCCGGCCATGATCGAGAACCTGAAGGAGATCGGTTCGGTTCCCGCCTTGAACCAGCCTGCGCAGATGACCACGCTGATGCGCGACGAACAGGCGCGCTGGGCGCGGCTGATCAAGGCGCGCAACATCCAGGTGGACTAGGGCCGAGGCCGGTGGCCCGCGCGGGCCACCCGGGACGCGGTCAGTTGCCGGCCGCGTTCTTGTCCGCGGCGCCGTGCTTGGCGCGGACCTTGGCCACGTGGTCGGTCAGCAGTTGCCTGGCCAGTTCGCCGTCGCGCGCCACGATGGCCGCCAGCATCTTGCGGTGCCGCTGCACCAGCCGCTTGCCCACCGCCGGTGTCGTGTATGGATTGACCGAGCGGTACAGCACGTACGAGATCGCCTTCATGATCGACGACAGGAACTGGTTGTGCGAGGCGTCGACGATGGACTGGTGGAAGGCCAGCGAGGCGGTGGTCAGTTTCTCCGGCGTGAAGTCCTCCGGCGAGGACACCAGTTCCTCGACCCGCGCCAGGCACGCTTCCATCTTGGCGATGTCGTCGGCGTTCGCCAGCTTGGCCGCGAGTTCGGCGGCGCTGGCCTCGATGATGAGTTGAGCGTCGAAGACCTCATCCGAACCGACGCCGATCAGCTTGAGCTGGATGGCCAGGGCTTCGACCACCGGCGCATCGTTGCCGTTGGCGATGCGGGTGCCGCCGCCGGCGCCCGTGCGCACGTCCACCACGCCGAGCGCTTGCAGCCGCCCCATGGCTTCGCGGATGGGCAGGCGGCTGACCTGGAACTGCTCGGCCAGATCGTTCTCGGAACCCAGAAAATCGCCGGGTTGCAGCTTGCCGTCCAGCACGGCTTCCTTGATCTGTTTTTCAACGCGCATGGCCGTGGATTCGGTGCGTCCGGCGCGCCATACTGGTAGATCGGCTCTGGTACGTGCCATTTTTTCTGTTCCACCGTTCAGAAGTCGCAGACTGTATGAGCAATTATATCCGCTCTCATGACCTCGGGCCCCTGCCGCGATCCGGCGACCCGAGCTCAGTATAAACACTAAAAAACCCGCTCTGCCCATCAAAAAACTATACGGAATCAATGCGTTAACGCGGCCCGTGCGGGCCGCGCGCGCGCAGGTTCGCCAGGGGCGCGCCTTGACACTCCCGATAATCACTCATACAGTATGACTATTAAAATAACTTACCAGAAAACAGGCAAATGGAGACACACCGATTCGGCTCGAGGGGCGCGGCATGGCGCGCATAGTCCTCGGACTGGGAACCTCGCACGGACCACAGCTTTCCACTCCTGCGGACAAGTGGAGCCTGAGGGTGCAGGCGGACCGGGCCGAGACGGCGCACCCTTATCGCGGCGCCACCTACGGCTTTGACGAGCTGGTCGCGATGCGCGCGGCAGAAGGCCTGGAAGAGCGCGTCACGGCCGAGGCCATGGCTGGCCATGCGCGGCGTTGCGAACAGGCGGTCGAGGCGCTGGCGGCCAGCCTGCGGCAAGCCAGCGTGGACGTGGCCATCATCGTCGGGAACGACCAGCGCGAGGTGTTCGGCGCGCGCCTGACGCCCGCGCTGTGGATGTACGCGGGGGCCGAGGTCGCCGACGAACCGGTCCATCCCGAGCGCCTGGCGAAATTGTCGCCGGCCATCGCCATTTCGGCAACGGCGATCAAGCCCGCCGTGTCGTCGCGCTATC
Organism: Pigmentiphaga sp. GD03639; assembly: GCF_029845405.1. Taxonomy (NCBI): domain Bacteria; kingdom Pseudomonadati; phylum Pseudomonadota; class Betaproteobacteria; order Burkholderiales; family Alcaligenaceae; genus Pigmentiphaga; species Pigmentiphaga sp. GD03639. Next base: position 228,889 of record NZ_JAOCLR010000005.1, on the reverse strand, counting down.
CCGGCCATCCGCAACTGGCGGCCCACCTGGGCGCCGCGCTGGCCGACGCCGGCTTCGACCTGGCGCAGTCCGACGAGATGCCGCAGCGCGGCCCGGGACCGGCCACGGGCATGCCGCATGCCTTCGGCTTCGTCTACCAGCGGCTGATGAAAGGCAAGGTGCTGCCGCACGTGCCGTTCATGCTCAATACCTTCTATCCGCCCAACCAGCCGCGCGCCGGCCGCTGCCTGGACTTCGGCCGCGCGCTGGCGCGGGCCGTGGCCGCGTGGCCGCAGGCGCTGCGCGTGGCGCTGATCGCCTCCGGCGGACTGAGCCACTTCGTCATCGACGAAAGCTTCGACCGCGCCCTGCTGGATGCCATGCGGCGGCGTGACGAGGAATGGCTGCGCGGCATCGACGAGGCGACCCTGCAATCGGGCACGTCCGAGTGCAAGAACTGGCTGCCCGTGGCCGCGGCATGCGCCGAGGCCGGGCTGGAGATGGAGCTGGTGGACTACGTGCCGTGCTATCGCTCGCACGCGGGCACCGGCACGGCCATGGCATTCGCCGCCTGGCGATAGGGCCGCGGCAAAGGAGCGAGAAGTGCTGTCCAGGAAAGACTACGACATGCTGACACAGGTGGGGCCGGGAACGCCCATGGGCGAGCCGTTCCGCCGGTTCTGGCTGCCGGCCCTGCTGGAAGAGGAAGTGCCCGAGCCCGACGGCGCGCCTGTCAGGCTGCGGCTGCTGGGCGAGGACCTGGTGGCGTTCCGCGACACCAGCGGCCGGGTCGGGCTGGTGGAGGCCTACTGTGCGCACCGCCGCGCCGGGCTCTACTACGGCCGCAACGAAGAGAACGGCCTGCGCTGCGTCTACCACGGCTGGAAGTTCGACGTCGAGGGCCGCTGCGTGGACATGCCGTCCGAGCCGCACGAGACCAACTACAAGGACCGCGTGCGGATCGCGGCCTATCCCACGGCGATCCGCGGCGGCGTGGTGTGGGCCTACATGGGACCCAAGGGCACCGAGGGGCCGCTGCCGGAGTTCGAGTGGTCGGAGCTGCCCGCCGCGCAGCGTACGGCCACCAAGCGCCTGCAGCGCTGCAACTGGGCGCAGGCGGTGGAGGGCGGCATCGATTCCAGCCACATTTCCTTCCTGCACAGCCGCAAGGAAGGCACGGACTCCGGACCACGCAATCCCTATCACCAGAGCGACCGGCATCCGGTGCTCGAAGTGACCGAGAGCGAGGCGGCCTGGTGATCGCCGCCCGCCGCAACGCCGAGCCCGGCTACTACTACTGGCGCGTCACGCAGTTCCTGCTGCCGTTCTACACGATGATTCCGCCGGTGGGCGCGTTCAAGGAATCCAGCCGCGAGCCGTACGACGGCCATGCATGGGTGCCGATCGACGACCACACGACCTGGACCTGGTCATTCAGCGCCAGCCCCTCGCGCCCGTACTCCGACGAGGAGCGCGAGACGCGGGGCGGGCGCAACGGCTTCTGGGGACCGGTCGACGAAGCCTACCTGCCGCTGCTGAGCGCCGACAACGACTACGGCATCGACCGCGAGAAGCAGCGCAACGACAACTTCACGGGCATCACCGGCATTCCCAACCAGGACGCCGCCGTGCAGGAGAGCATGGGGCCCGTGGTCGATCGCTCCAAGGAGAACCTCGGCCATTCCGACCGCGGCATCGTGAACTTCCGCCGGCTCATGCTGCGCCTGGCCAAGGCGCTGGCGGCCGGCGAGGTGCCCGAGGCCGCGCGGCGCGGCGACCTGTACCGCGTCCGCTCGGCCTCGGTGGTGCTGCCGGCCGACGTGCCGGTCGAGACCGGCGCCGCCGGATTGCTGAAGGCGGCGCCCGCTCCGGCGGGCCGCTGACACGCCAACAAGGAGGAGACACTATGCAAGGCAAGAGACTCGCCACGATGCTGGCCACCTGTATGCTGGCCTGCGCCGCCGGCGCGGCCTATGCGCAGAAAGCCAAGAACACGCTGCGCATCGGACTGGTCGAACCCATTTCCAGCATGATCCTGTACGACGGCCCCAACCCCGAGGTGGGCATGTTCTCGCGCGGGTTGTTCGATCCGCTGCTGTGCTTCGACAACCGCACCGGCAAGTTCGCGCCGAATCTCGCGAGTTCGTGGAAATGGCTGGACGACCAGAGCTGGAGCTGAAGCTGCATACCGGCGTGAAGTTCCACGACGGCTCGGCCTTCGACGCCGACGACGTCATCTATACCTTCGGCTGGCTGACCGATCCCAACAACGGTCTGCGCTTCGCCGAGAACTACGCGCCGTTCAAGCGCGCCGAGAAGATCGACCAGTACACCGTGCGCATCCACACCAACGGCCCCGCGCCCACGGCGATGCTGCGGCTGGCCTATTCCACGCCCATCGTGCCGTCCGACCTGCACGGCAAGTACCAGAACAAGGGCGACTTCGGCCGCAAGACGCCGATCGGCACCGGTCCCTTCAAGGTCGAGACCTTCAATACCGACAGGATCGTGCTCGTGCGCAACCCCGACTACACGCACGGCACGCCGTGCAAGCCGGCGGCGCGCGTGGCGCGGGTCGAGGCCGTGCCCATGCCGGACACGCAGACCCAGATCGCCAACCTGGCGACCGGCAACATCGATTTCATCAAGGTGTCGGACAAGGCACAGGCCGACATGCTGGCCAAGCAGCCCACCCTGAAGATGAGCGCCAACGAGGGCCTGACCTTCCAGTTCATGGCCATCGACTCGGCCGGCCGCTCGGGCAACGCCGCGCTGTCGAACCTGAAGGTCAGGCAGGCGATGGCGATGGCGGTGAACCGCACGCTGGTGGCGCGCAGCGTCACGCCGGGCGGCGATGCCGTGGTGGCGCCGGATGCGCTGTGCCTGCCCATCCATCGCGCCTGCGCCTATTCGACCAAGCCCCCGGCCCATGATCCGGCGGCTGCCAAGAAGCTGCTGGCCGAGGCCGGCTACCCCAACGGCTTCGACGTCGAACTGACCGCCACGCCCGGGTCCACCGGGCTGGCCGAGGCGGTGGCGGGCGAGCTGCGCAAGGTCGGCATCCGCGCCAAGGTCGATCGCATCACCTTCGCCGGATATCGCGAGAAGCAGCGCCAGGGCAAGCAGCAAGTGCTGATCAGCCTGTGGACCTCGGGCGGGCTGCCGGATGCCTCGTCGCCGATCCAGTTCCTGTTCGCGCCGGGCGCGCGCGACTACTGGCACGACAAGCAGATCCAGGCCTGGATGAAGGAGGGCATGGCCACCACCGACGAAGAGCGCCGCGAGGCCATCTACAAGAAGGCCTATGACCGGGCCAACGAACAGGTGTACGTGGTGCCGCTGTCGACCAAGCCGGACGTGTTCATCCACAACCGCGACCTGGTACTGGACAAGACCTCGGGCGGCGTCTACGGGCTCGATTTCTACGAAGTCCACTGGAAGTGAGGACGGCATGCTCCAGTTCTTCATCCGCAGGCTGGGCGTCTCGCTGCTGGTGGCCATCACCGTCTCGGTGATCGGCTTCGCCCTGCTGCGGCTGTCCGGCGACCTGGCCTCGGCGCTGGCGGGCGAAACCGCCACGCCCGAGGAGATCGCCCGCGTGGCCGCCATGTACGGTCTCGACCGGCCGCTGTACGTGCAGTATTTCGACTGGGTGTGGGGGGCGCTGCATGGCGACCTGGGCACCTCGCTGTTCTCGCGCGTGCCCGTGCTGGAACTGATCGTCGATCACCTGGGCGTGACCATCGCGCTGGCGCTGTCCTCGTTGCTGTTGTCGCTGCTCGTCGCCATCCCGCTGGGCGTGGTGGCGGCCATGCGGCCCAACACCTGGGTGGACCGGACGGCGCTCGCGCTGGCCGTGTTCGGCCAGGCCATCCCCAACTTCTGGTTCGCCCTGATCCTGATCTTCGTGTTCGCCGTGAAGCTGCAATGGGCGCCCGTCTCGGGATCGGACACCTGGGTGCACTTCATCCTGCCCACCGTCACGCTGGGGCTGGGCACCATGCCGGCCAAGATGCGGCTCACGCGCACCGGCATGATCGATGCGCTGTCCTCGGACTTCGTCCGCACGGCGCGCCAAGGGGCTGTCGGCCCGCTCGGTGCTGTTCAAGCACGCGCTGCGCACGGCCATCCTGCCGGTGGTGTCGGTGTCGGCCGTGTCGCTGGGTTTCCTGCTGGGCGGCTCGGTCATCGTCGAATCGGTGTTCGGCCTGAACGGCATCGGCCAACTGGCCTTCCACTCCATCAGCCAGATCGACTTTCCCGTGGTGCAGTCCATCCTGGTCTTCCTGGCATTCTGCTACATCTTCCTGACGATGCTGGCGGACCTGATCAACGCGCGCCTGGATCCGAGGATCAAGCTATGAGCACAGTCATGGACGCAAACCTGGCGGACGCGCGGGCGGCGCGCAGGGATCCGGCTTCGCCCCGCGCCATCATGCGGCGGCGAGCCCGCTCGCACGTCGGCTTCCTGATCGGCGCGGGCATCGTGCTGGCGGCGGTGCTGGTTGCCGTGTGCGCGCCGTGGCTGGCGCCGTACGACCCCTATGCGCAGGATCTTTCCAAGACGCTGGTCGATCCGGTCTGGACCACGGGCTCGTGGGAACACGTGCTGGGCACCGACGGGCTGGGCCGCGACTACCTCAGCCGCCTGATCTACGGCGCCAGGGTGTCGCTGACGGTGGGGTTCGGCGCCGCCGCCATCGCCGGCGTCATCGGCTCGCTGCTGGACCTGGTGGGCGGATACTTCGGCGGCCGGATATCTGCACCCCGCTGCCGCCCCCGGCCTGGGCATGCGCCTGGCCGATACATGCCGCGGCAAGGGCGGCCGCGATACAGGACAGGTGCGGGCGCTTGCCGCTACGGCGATGATCCGGTCTCATCGTTGTCTCCTCCTTTTTGATATTACTGTATGCGTGTTATTGTTTTGCGCATACTGTATGAGCAAAAGAAAGGGGTGTCAACGAAGAAAAACCCGGCCATGCCCGGTTGTCCTGGCTTGCGCGCGGAGCTAGTGCGCCTGCACGTCCTCGTCGCGCAGGCCCATCGCTGCGCGGTAGGCGGCCTTGACCTCGTCCGGCTGTCCGGCCTGGAACGGATAGTCGGCCAGGTGCTTGCCCAGTATGGGATGCGCCAGCAATTGTTCGCGGGTCAGGCCCTCGGTGAACAGATGGCGTCCGGCTATGGGCAGCTCGACGCATTCGTTCACGGCCGGGTCGCGGATCAGCCCGCTGGGATCGCGTCCATCCGCCACGGCGTCCATGTCCTCGCCGAAGCGCTTGCGCAGCATGGCGATGCCGCGGTCGCTGGAGGCCAGGTTTTCCTTGGTGCGATCGGCGATGGTGCCTTGCCCGACCCAGGCCACGAAATCCTGGTTCATGACGTGGCTGGAGATCCAGCGGCCGGTGTCGGGGTCCACCACGGGGCCGTGCCAGGCCGGGATGGGCCCTTGTTCATAGGGCTCCTGTTCCTTGGGAACGCGCGAGAAGGCCCAGGCGATGCTGAGCGTGTTCTCGTCGTCGATGGGGATCCGCCATTCGATGTGGTCGCCCAGGCAGAACGCCTGTGGCCACAGGCAGACGCGGCCGACGGTCCACAGGGGATGGCGCTCGCTGGTGTCTTCGCGCAGCCGCTTGTAGATGATGCCGTAGTCGAATTCCTCGAAATCCACCTTGATGTGCGTGGGCGCGTAGGGGCCGGTCTCGCCCTTGAGGCGAATGCTCCAGTTCGAGTGCATCCATTCGAAGTGCACGGGATCGATGGAGTTCTCCTGGCACTGCAGCCAGTTGCAGGGAATCTCGGAGATGACGATCTGGGCGAAGCCGTTCTTCCAGGTGAAGGGTTCCCAGTTGGGAACCAGCGGCGCGGGCTGCGGGCCGAGATAGGCCCACAGCATGCCGGCCTTCTGTTCCACCGGATAGGCGGTGATGCGCAGGCGTTCCTTCATGCGGGCATGGGGCGCCGCGATGTCCTCGTAGGGTTGCTCGGTACAGCGGCCGTCGCGGTCGAACAGCCAGCCGTGGTAGTTGCAGCGAAGGCCCGATTGCTCGACGAAGCCATAGGACAGGTCCGCCCGCCGGTGGGCGCAGCGCCGGTCGATCAGGCCGAAGTTGCCGCCCAGGTCCTTGTACAGCACGAGATCTTCGCCCAGCAGCCGGACGGGCTTGGTCTCCATCTTGTCGAATTCGCTGACCGCCGCGATGGGGTGCCAATAGCGCCGTAGCAATTCCCCCATGGGGGTGCCGGGCCCCACCTGGGTCAATTGACGGTTCTTCGCTTCGCTAAGCATGTGTCGTCTCCCTCTGCATCCGGCGACCACCATGCGGGTCTGCCTGCAAGTCGTTCATTGTTGGTGAATCAAGTCTGCTATTTAACATACAGTATGCGTGTTAGGGTGTTCGTGTCAAGATGGAACCTCGCGCGTGAACGCGGCGCGTCCGTGCCGCTGGCGATGTTTCTGGGGAAACTCCTTGCCAGGATTATAGACTTAATCTATATAATGGTATTACAGTTAGTGCAAACAAAGCGAAGGCCTTCAACGGAGTGCAGGACAGAGATGAGACAAGACCAAGCGAATGCCGCCAGCAAGGGCGGCGAAGTCATCCCCGCGCAATCGGTGGGCGAAGCCTACCTGGCATTGCTCAAGCAACGCGGGATCGACTATTTCTACGTCGGAGCGGGTACCGACACGGTCTCGATCGTCGAGGCCTACGCCCGGGCGGACCAGTCAGGCATCGCGTTCCCGAAGCCCGTCCTGTGTACGCACGAGAACCTCGCCGTGGGCATGGCGCACGGCTACTTCATGATTTCGCAGAAGCCCCAGGCCGTGATGCTGCATGTCAGCGTGGGGGCGGCCAATGCCGTGTGCGGGATCATGAATGCCGCGCGCAGCCAGGTCCCGATGCTGTTCACGGCCGGGCGCACGCCGCTGTTCCAGGACGGCAAGCGCGGTTCGCGCAATGGCGAGATCCATTGGGCGCAGGAGATGCTCGACCAGGGCGGCATGGTGCGCGAGCTGGTCAAGTGGGACTATGAATTGCGGGACGGTTGCAACATGGAGCAGGTGGTCGATCGCGCCATCGGCATCAGCATGGCCGAGCCGCGCGGGCCCGTCTACCTGATGCTGCCGCGCGAGATCCTGGCCCAGGAAGTGGATGGCTTCCGGCCATCCATGCCCGTGGCCATCCCCGCGCCGCCCCATCCGGATGTGGCGGCCGTACGCGAACTCGCGCGGCGGATCGCCGCGGCCAGCCATCCGGTCATCGTCACCACCGCCAGCGGCGCGGATCCGGAAACCGTGGGCCTGCTGGTCAAGCTGGCCGAACGTTTCGGGGTGGGCGTGGCCGAGGCGAAAGCCCGCCACACGAATTTTCCGTCCAGCCACGCACTGCACCTGGGACATGACGCGGATGCGGTCTTCGCCAAGGCCGATGCGCTGCTGTTCCTGGAAACCGACGTGCCCTGGATCCCGGGCAAGACGCGCCCGCGCGACGAGGCCTTCGTCGCCCATGCAGGCACCGATCCGCTGTTCAACCGCTACGCCGTGCGCAGCTTCCGCTCCGATCTGACTCTGACGACCAACGCCCGCGCGCTGATCGAGGCCTTGCATGCGGCGCTGGAAGAGCAGGGCGCCGCGGACACGGCGGCGGCCCGCCGCGCCGCACTGGAGGCGTCGGCCGACGCCACGCGGCAGGCTGCGCGCAACGTCATGCAGCGCGTGCTGGCCAAGGACGGCCCCATCACCAAACTGTTCCTGACGCACTGCCTGGACGAGGTGCGTCCGCAGGACGCCATTCTCGTCAACGAGTACTCGGCCATCCGGCCGCAGATGCGCTTCGACGAACCCGGCACCTATTTCGGCAATCCTTCCGCCGCCGGCCTGGGCTGGGGCCTGCCGGCCGCGCTGGGCGCGCAGCAGGCGGCGCCGGACAAAACCGTCATCTGCGTCGTGGGCGACGGCGCGTACATCTTCGCCAATCCTGCCGCCTGCCATCATGCCGCGGCGGCGCACAAACTGCCGGTGCTGACCGTGGTGTTCAACAATGCCCGCTGGGAAGCCGTGTATCGGTCCACGCTCACGGTGTACCCCGGCACGCATGCGGCCCGCTATGCGGAAGAGCACGAGACCAAGACCGGTCCGCTGTCGTCGCTGGATCCGGTGCCGGACTTCGAGAAGTACGCCGAAGCCTCCGGCGGCTGGGCCGAGCGCGTGACGCGCCGCGAGGACCTGGTGCCGGCGCTGCGGCGCGCGCTGGAGGTGGTGACGAAGGAAAAGCGCCACGCGCTGCTGAACGTCATCGGCGCCTGATGGGGGGAGCCGTACCGTGAGCGCCAGCCTCCACGTGCATATCCGCGCCATCCGCTACGAGGCGCAGGCTGCCGCCCTTCACCGCGGGTGCTCCGGTTGCCGGGGCGAGCGCCTGGTCCTGGATCTTTGAGCGGGGCGAGGCGCCGCCCCGTGGCCGTCAGGCGCCGGCCAGCCGCTTCTCCACCAGGCCCTGCACCGCCTTGTCGTAGCCCGTCGCGAACTCCGCGAATACCGGGTCCGATTCCATCGTCTTCCACCAACGCGCGATGCGGCCCGTGCCCGAGGTCGGATCCGCGAGCCCGAACATGGGCGCGGCCACGCGGCGGATCTGGACCATGGGCGGCAGCAGCGCGCAGTCGGCCAGCGATGGCTGGCTGCCGGCGGCGTACGGCCCATCGGCCATGTGGCGCTCGACGTGGGCCAGCCCCGCGGCCAGGCCCTCGAGTGCCGCGGCGCGGGCCTGCTGGTCGGCATCGGCCACGCCCACCTGCCGCATCAGCGTCGTGCTGTGCGCCGCTGCGTACAGGTCGTAGACGCGCGCGATGAGACGGGCCCGCGCCTTGTCCTGCGGCGTACCCGGCAAGCCGGGGCGCTGCGGATGCAGCTCTTCCAGGAATTCACAGATGACGCTCGACTCCGGCAACAACTGGCCATCGTCCGTTTGCAGCACCGGGATCTTGCCGATGGGGTTGATGGCCTTGAACTCCGGCGAGTGCAGGCCGCCGGGCGGCGATTCGCGCGTCAGGTCCAGGCCCTTGAGCCGCGCGAACAGCATGACGCGGGCGGTATAGGGCGAGGGAGGGAAGCCGATGAGTTTCATGAAGTCTCCTTGGGGGGGCGGGTGGCGCATGGCTTGCGCCATAATGTATATAGTAATACAGTATGCGTAATTAAGAATCAACATCAAGGCAGGGGACAGCCATGCATATCGAGTCGGTGTCGTGCATCGACGACCTTCGGCGCGCGGCGCAGGCGCGGATCCCGCGATTCGCCTACACCTTCCTGGCCGGCGGCGCCGGCAACGACGCCGGCGTGCGCCGCAACGAGCAAGCGCTGGCACGCCTGCTGTTCGCACCGCGCGGCATGGCGACGGGGCGGGTGGATGCGAGCGTGCGATTGTTCGGCCGGACCTATGCGCAGCCCTTCGGCTTCGCACCGGTCGGCATGGCGAACCTGGCCTGGGCCGGGTGCGATCTCATGCTGGCCGAGACGGCCCGGCGTGAATCGCTGCCCTATGTGGTCAGCGCGGCCGCGTCCACCGACCTGGAGACGCTGGCAGGGCGCGCGCCCGACAGTTGCTGGTTCCAGCTCTACATGCTGCGCGACGACGAACTCAACTTCGCGCTGCTGGACCGGGTGGCGGCGGCGGGCATCGAGGTCCTGGTCGTGACCGTGGACACGCCGGTACGCTCGCGGCGCAACGGTTCCATACGCGAGCGCTTCGAGCAGCCGTTCCAGCCGCATCCGCGCTTCGTGCTGGACGTGGCGCGGCATCCGCGCTGGGCCCTGCGCACGGCGCGCGCCGGCATGCCCAACCTGATGAACTATGCGCGCTACGTGGAAGGGGGCGACATCCACCGGGTGGCCGCCTTCATGAAGGCTCAGTCGCGCGGCGGCGTGAGCTGGGACGATATCGCCATGCTGCGCCGGAAGTGGAAGGGGCCGCTGGTGATCAAGGGCATCCTGGATGCCGGCGATGCCTCGCGCGCGGTCCGGGAGGGCGCCGACGCGGTCTGGGTATCCAACCACGGCGGCCGGCAGCTCGAATCCGCGCCGGCCACCATTTCGGTGCTGCCGGCGGTGCGGGAGGCGGTGGGAACGCTGCCGGTGCTGTTCGACAGCGGCGTGCGCGGCGGCGAGGACATCGTCAAGGCCGGCGCGCTGGGCGCGACGATGGCCTTCTGCGGACGCGCGCCCATTTTCGGCGCGGCGGCGTTCGGCGCGGCGGGCGTCGCCAAGGCATACGCGGTGCTGGCCGACGAAGTCCGGACCACGCTGGCGCAGATCGGCTGCCGCCGTTTCGCCGACCTGTCGCCTGTCTTCATCCATCGCGGCGCACCCGGACAGGGCGAGCCGGCCCGGGTGTCCGCGGCCCGCGCGGCCTGACGGGTGTCCCACCGTGCCGCGGGTTATTCCGGGCTGATGCCTTCGGTCTTGATGACCTGTTTCCAGCGGTCGAATTCGGTGCGGGTGAGCCGGCCCAGGTCCTCGGGCGAGCCCAGCACCACGTTGAAGCCCGTATCGGCCAGCGCGGTGCGCATGGCCGGCGCGTCGAAGATGGCCTTCAGCTCGCGGTTGAGCCGCGCCACGACAGGCTCCGGGGTTCCCGCCGGCGCGTACAGCCCGACCCAGACCGCCAGCCGATAGCCGGGATAGCCCAGTTCCTCCAGGGTGGGCACGTCGGCCATCAGGGGCGAGCGCGCTGCACCCGTCTGGGCGATGGCCTTGAGCTTGCCCGAGGCCACCAGCGGCCGCGCCGCCTCGATCGGGGCGATCATCATGGTCACGCTGCCCTGGACCACGTCCATGATCGCGCTGTTCAGGCCGCCGGCGGGTATGTGGCGCATCTTCACCCCCACCATGTTCTGCAGCACGGTCGTGTACAGGTGGGCGGTGGAGGCGATGCCCGGCGAGGCATAGGACGCATCGTCGGGGCGGGCCTTGAGCAGGGCCACCAGTTCCTTGAAGTTGCCGGCTGGTGTGTTCGCGCCGGTGATGACGACCTGGGCGCTTTCGGCGATCTGGCCCACGGGCACGAAGCTCTTGACCGGATCGTAGGGCGTGGGGCGAAAGGCGGGCGTGATGACCAGCGTGGTGGGGCCGACCATGAGCGTATGGCCGTCCGGCGCGGCACCGGCGGCGTAGGCCGTGCCGATGATGCCGCTGGCGCCCGACCGGTTCTCGACATAGGTGTTCTGGCCCAGTCGTTGCGACAGTTGTTCGGCCGCGCGCCGGGCGATGGCGTCCGCGCTGGTGCCCGGACTGTAGGGAACGACGATCTTGACCGCGCGGCGGGGGTAGGGCGACGAGGCGGCCGGGTCGGGCTGCGCCTGGACGCCGGTGCAACAGACGAGCAGCCCGACCGCAAGCGGCAGTCCGGCTGAGAACGGGAACGCGTGAACCATGGCTGTCTCCATGCTGGGGTGGGCCGGCTTTCTACGTGCCGGACTCTATCTATAATATATAATATATATGAAATTAGACAAGAGAAAAGCATGAGCGCACGCGGCTCCGCCCGCCGTCTCGGGTCAGGACAGCGGGCGGAGCAGGACTCGAGGGGGAGGGGCGTCAGTCCGCGCGCGAGGCGGTGTCCGCTTCCTGGGACAGCGTCCTGGCGCGCTGGTAGGCCAACCGTTCCCGCATCAGCCTGGCCGCTTCCACGCCGTCGGCGGACTCGATGGCCTCGAGCAGCAGTTTGTGGTGGCGCACGATGCGGACCGCCGATGCCGAAGTGAGGTTGGGGCGCAGCACCGGTTCGAGCACGAAACTCAGCGCGTGGAACTGCGCAAGCAGGATGCGGCTGTGGGACGCGCGCACGATGGCTTCGTGAAAGCGCATGGATGCATCGGCGAAGCGGTCGAGCTCGCCTTTCAGCGAGGACAGCTCGGCCAACACGCCGCGCAGATGCTCCAGGTCGGCCTCGTCGCGCCGTTCCGCCGCCAGCCTGGCGGCCATTTCCTCGATCGCCATCTGCGCGTCGAACACTTCGCCCGAGGTGATGCCGATGAGCTTGAGGTGGATGGCCAGCGCGTCGGCCAGCCGGTCCGGGTTGCCTTGGGCGACCCAGACGCCGCCGCGGGCGCCCATGCGGATCTCGACGATGCCCAGCCCTTCCAGCGTGCGCAGGGCGTCGCGCGCCGCCATGCGGCTGACGCCGAACTGCTCGGACAGCGCGGCTTCGCTGCCCAGGAACTGTCCGGCGACGATTTCCCGGTTCAGGACCGCCGCCCGTATCTGCGCCACGATGCCGCCCGACAGCGTGGCGTTGGGGACGGCTGCCCACGAGGGGGGCGAAGAAAGAGGCTTGCTGACCAATCCTGATCCTTTGAGGACAAAGCGTGACGGCGGTGGACCGCATTATAGGGCGCCGTGCCTTGCTTGGTTTAAGTATGATATATAATATATATAGGCATGGAGCCTCGCGCTCTTCCTTTCTATCCTTAGACACTGGCTGATCATGCTGAACCAAGAAAAGAACGAGTTGCTGACCCGCGTGGGGCGGGGCACGCCGATGGGGGAACTGCTGCGGCGCTACTGGATGCCGGTCGCGGGCGTCACGGAGTTCGACAGCCGCGCAACCAAGGCCGTGCGCTTGTTCGGCGAAGACCTGGTGCTTTATCGCGACCTGGAAGGCAGATGGGGGCTGGTCGATCGCCATTGCCCGCACCGCCGGGCGGACCTGGCCTACGGTTTCCCGGAGTCCGAGGGCCTGCGCTGCAACTATCACGGCTGGCGCTTCGGCGCGGACGGCGCATGCCTGGAGCAACCCTACGAGGACGTTGCCCATCCCGAGGCGCGCATGAAGGACCGCATCCGGATCACGGCCTATCCCGTCCAGGAAAAGGCCGGTCTGCTGTGGGCCTACATGGGACCGGCCCCGGCGCCGCTCCTGCCCGACTGGGAGGCCTTTTCGTGGCCCAACGGCTTTCGCCAGATCGTGCTGTCGGAAATCCCCTGCAACTGGTTCCAGTGCCAGGAGAACTCCATCGATCCGGTGCACTTCGAGTGGATGCACAACAACTGGAGCCTGCGCCAGCAGGGGGTGCTGCAACCCTATTCGCCCGTGCACAAGGAGGTCGGCTTCGACGAGTTCGAGCATGGCTTCCTGTACCGGCGGGTCCGGGGCAACGGCAGGAAAGAGGACCCGCTGTGGGCGGTCGGGCGCGTCTGCCTGTGGCCCAACGCGGTGTTCCTGGGGGACCACTTCGAGTGGCGCGTGCCCATCGACGACGAGAACACGCTGAGCGTGTGCTGGTCCTACACCCGCGTTCCCCGGGAAAGCGAACCGTATGTGCAGCCCTCCATTCCCACCTGGCACGGCCCCATCCGCGACGAGCGCGGCGACTGGATCTCGTCGCACGTGATGAACCAGGACTTCGTGGCATGGGTGGGGCAGGGGCGTATCGCGGACCGCAGCCTGGAGAACCTGAGCGCCAGCGACCGGGGCATCACCATGATCCGCAAGAAGTTCTTCGAGGAACTGGACGCTGTGGCGGCAGGCGCGGACCCCAAGGGAGTGATGCGCGATCCGGACAGGAATCACCGGGTGGAACTGCCCCTTGCCTTTCGCGAGATCCTGACCGGCGGACTGCCGCTGGCGGAACTGAAGGCCCATCCGGTGTTCGGCCGGCACCTGCACGACTATGTCTTCCAGGCCGGACAGCCCGAACCGGTGGCGCGGGCGTATCGCCAGGCCATGGGACTGGAGGATGACGGAGGCCACTGAGTCCCTCCGCGCCGCAAGGGCCGGGACTGGTCCAAATGCGGCGGATATGTATAATACTGTATGAGTGTTATAGCGAGGTTGGAGGAGACCCACCCATGATCATCGATTGCCATGCCCATGTAAGCGCGCCCACGGAACTGTGGGCCTACAAGGCGAGCCTGCTCGCCAGCCGCGGCAGCCACGGCCGCGGCAAGGTGAAAGTCACGGACGACGAGATCCGGGCCGCCGCCAACAAGGCCGAGACCTGGCCGATGGGGCACCTGGACTACCTGAAGAAACACGGCACGGACCTGCAGCTGGTGTCGCCCCGTCCTTTCCAGCTGATGCAGTCCGAGCGTCCGGCGCGGATCATCGACTGGTTCACCGAGGAGTGCAACAACATCATCTACCGGCAGACCCAGCTTTTTCCGGAGACCTTCGCCGGCGTGGCGGGCCTGCCCCAGGTGGCGGGCGAGCCGATCGAGCGGGTGCTGCCCGAACTGGAGCGCTGCATCCGAGAACTGGGTTTCGGCGGCTGTCTGTTGAACCCCGATCCGTTCGAGAACGGTTCGGAAGAAGCGCCGCCGCTGGGCGACCGCTACTGGTATCCGCTGTACGAGAAGCTGTGCGAACTGGACGTGCCGGCGCACATCCACGGCACGGGATCGCGTTCCGAGCGCGTGCCCTATTCGCTGCACTTCATCAACGAAGAGACGGTGGCGGTATTCGGCCTGCTGAACTCCAACGTCTACAAGGATTTCCCCGACCTGAAGGTGGTGGTCAGCCACGGCGGCGGCGCCATCCCCTACCAGCTGGGCCGCTTCCAGGCGCCCTCGCTGCGGCGGCCCGAGGGCGACCGCTTCACCGATCGCCTGGAAAAGCTCTACTTCGACACGGTGCTGTATACCGAGGAAGCGCTGCGCCTGCTGATCAAGACGGTGGGCGTGGACCGCTGCCTGTTCGGCACGGAGTGCCCCGGCGTGGGGTCGTCGGTCGATCCGGCCACGGGCCGCTCGATGGACGACGTCAAGCCGCTGATCGAGGGCTTCGACTGGCTGAGCGCGGCCGACAAGAAGAAGATCTTCGAGGACAACGCCCGCAAGGTCTTCAAGCTGCGGCAGTAGGAACCAGGACGGGGCGCCGCCGGCGCGCCCCGTGCCCGAAGGGACGGACATGAGCACGACCGCCAATGCGCCCGCGCTGCGCACCCCCGTATCGCTGCTGACGGGCTTCCTGGGCAGCGGCAAGACCACGCTGCTGGGCCGCCTGATCCGCCATCCGGGCATGGCCGACACTGCGGTCATCATCAACGAGTTCGGCGAGATCGGCCTGGACCATCATCTGGTCGAGGCGGTCAGCGGCGAGGCCGTGCTGCTGGCCAGCGGCTGTGTCTGCTGCACGATACGCGACGACCTGGCCGCCACGCTGCGCGAGCTGCACGACAAGCGCGAGCGGGGCGAGATCCCGGCCTTTCGCCGGGTCGTGATCGAGACCACCGGGCTGGCCGATCCCGCGCCCATCATTCATTCGCTGCTCAGGCACGCCGATGTCCGCCAGCTGTATGCGCTGGACAGCGTCATCTCGACCATCGATGCCGTCAACGCGGAGGCCCAGCTCGACCGCCAGCCCGAATCCGTGAAGCAGGCGGCGGTGGCGGACCGCCTGGTACTGACCAAGACCGACCTGGTGGACGAGGCGCGGACCGAGGCCCTGCTGGGGCGGTTGGCGCGCCTGAATCCCGGGGCCGACGTGGTGCGCGCCGACCGTGGCGAGGTGGACCCGGCGCGCCTGTTCGAAGTGGGCGCGCTGCCTCGGCACCGCGCGGCCGATACCGGCGATGAACCGGAACCGGACGGGTACCTGGCCGGTGTCATGCGTCACGTCTGCGGCCCGGATTGCGAGCATGCGGGCAGGGCGGGCCGGCACGACGCCGGCATACGCACGCACGCCTTCCGTTTCCAGCAGCCCCTGGACTGGGAACGCGTCAGCGCCTGGCTGGGCGGGCTGGCCTATTTCCATGGCGATGCCCTGTTGCGGATGAAGGGCCTGTTGAACCTCAGGGGCGAAAGCGCGCCGGTCGCCGTGCACGCGGTACAGCATCTGTTCCACGATCCCGTCACGCTCGCGCGGTGGCCTGACCAGGATCGCGATTCCCGCCTGGTGTTCATCACCAAGGGCCTGGACCGGGAGGTGATCGCCGATGCGCTCGCCCTGGCCATGGCCGAGGACTGACCATGACAACGAATCGAACGCACGCCGTGATCCAAGGAGACGGAAATGGCTGAGGTAGTGTGCGCGCTGGCGTGCTCGCACGGCCCCTTGCTGGCGACGCCGCCGGACATGTGGGACCTGCGCGCGGGCGCCGATCGCGAGAACAAGCGGCATTGGTACCGCGGCAGGCAGATGGACTACGCCACGCTGCTGGCGGAACGGCAGCCGGGCTTCCACGACGAGGCCAGCCTGCCGCAGCGGCAACTGCGCCACGACGCCTGCCAGCGGGCGCTGGACGAGATGGCGCGGCGGTTCCGCGCCGCGCGGCCGGACGTGGCCATCATCCTGGGCAACGACCAGCGCGAGGTCTTCCGCGAGGACCTGACCGCCGGCTTTACCGTCTATGCCGGCGACGAGATTCCCAACACCCCCTTGTCCGAAGAGCAGGTCCGGCGCCTGCCGCCCGGCGTCGCGGTGGCCGAGGAAGGCCACTGCCCGCCAGGGGGCGCGATCTATCCGGGCGACAGGCGGACCGCCGAGAGCCTGGTGCAGGCCTTGGTGGCCGAGTCCTTCGACGTGGCGGTGTCGTACCGGCTGCCCGGCGGCGCGGATCGCCAGCACGGCATTCCCCACGCTTTCGGCTTCATCTACCGCCGCATCATGGAAGATGCGCCGCCGCCGTCGGTGCCCGTCTTCACCAACGTGGGCGTGCCGCCCAACCGGCCGCTCACGCGGCGCTGCCTGCAGATGGGGCATGCGCTGGCCAAGGGCATCGCGGCGCTGCCGTCCGATCTGCGGGTGGCCATCGTGGCCTCGGGCGGCTTCACCCATTTCGTCGTGGACGAAGAACTGGACCGCCGGATCCTGGACGCCATGCGCAGGGGCGACGAGGCGGCGCTGGCCGCCGTGCCCGAGTCGCATTTCGAGGGCAATACCTGCGAGATCAAGAGCTGGTATCCGCTGGTGGCGGCCATGAACGACCTGGGCCGCAGGATGGAAGTGATCGACTACGTGCCGTGCTACCGGACCGAGGCCGGGACGGGCAGCGGCATGGCCTTCGCGTCGTGGCAATGACGCGGCGCAAGAACCGAGGGAATGCAAGACATGGATAGCAAGGACATCGTGCGGCGCATGCAGCGCATCGACAGCTGCGCCTTTTCGGATGCGCTGGACAAGCTGGGCTTGAAAGGGACGGTGACGGGCCTGCCCAGGCGCGCCGCGAGCCGCCGCATTGCCGGGCGGGTGGTGACGCTCAAGCTGGTCGAGGCGTCGCTGGCGCCCCGCCACGACGGGCCGCCCCGGCACCTGGGCACCACCGCCATCGAAGCGGCCGAGCCCGGGGATATCGTCGTCGTCGAACAGCGCACGGGCGTGGACGCGGGATCGTGGGGCGGCATCCTGTCGCTGGGCGCGAAGCTGCGCGGCCTGGCGGGCGTGATCGCCGACGGTCCGGTGCGCGATGCGGACGAGGCGCACGAGTACGACTTCCCCATCTATGCGCGCGCCACCACCGCGTTCACCGCGCGCGGCCGCGTGGCCGAGGCGGGTACCAACGTACCCGTGCGGATCGGCGACGTGACCGTCCAGGCCGGCGACTACGCGGTCGCCGACAGCAGCGGCGCGGTGTTCATACCCGCCGAGCAGGCCGAGGCCGTGCTGCGCGTGGCCGAGGAGATCGCCGCGCGCGAGGCCGCCATGGCGCGCGCGCTGATGGCCGGCCAGCGCATCACCGACGTGATGGGCGCCAACTACGAGAACATGCTGGCCCGCTGAAACGGGGCGGCGCAACGACGAACGACCGGAGACGACATGGACAAGAACGTAGAACGCATCGCCAGGCTGGATACCGCCACGCTGAGCGATGCGCTGGACCGGCTGGGCATCCAGGGCCAGTGCCACGGCATCAAGCCCCGCACCGCCGGTTTCCGCCTGGCGGGACGCGCCTTCACCATCCTGTATGGCCCCGCTTCCACGCCGCCGGGCACGGTGGGCGATTTCATCGACGACGTGCCCGACGGCCACGTCGTCGTGCTGGACAATGGCGGACGGGTGGATTGCACCGTGTGGGGCGACATCATGACCGAGATCGCCCACCGCCGGAAGCTGGGCGGCACCGTGATCGACGGCATCTGCCGCGACGTGTCGCTGTGCATGGACCTGGGCTACCCGGTCTTCAGCCGCGACCACTGGATGCGCACCGGCAAGGACCGCGTGCAGGTCGAGGCCACCAACGTGCCGGTCAATATCGGCAACGCCCGTGTCGCGCCGGGCGACCTGCTGCGCGGCGACGCCGACGGGCTGGTCGCGGTGCCGCAGGCGCACGAGGAAGCCGTGCTGGCGGCGGCCGAGGAGATCGCGATGGTCGAAGACCGCATCCGCGAGGCGGTGCGGGGCGGCATGCGCCTGGACGAGGCGCGGCGCGAGTTCGGCTATCACACCCTGCAAACGAGGAAGAAATGAGCCAGAGCCGTTTCCCGTTCATGTCGCTGCCCACCGTCACGGTGGATATCGAGCGGCCCAGCCCGGCCCAGCTGGAGCAGGCCGCGGCGCTGCCCAGTTCGACGCTGCACGAGGCGGCCGGCAAGATCGGCGCGCTGCCGTCGGCGATCAAGCCGGTGCATCCCTCGTTCCGCATCTGCGGTGCCGCCGTGACGGTACAGTCGCCGCCGGCCGACAACCTGTGGCTGCATCGCGCCATCGTCGCCGCGCAGCCGGGCGACGTGCTGGTGGTGCACGTCGGCGGCCACTACGAGGCGGGCTATTGGGGCGAGGTCATGTCGCAGGCGGCTCGCGCCCGCGGCCTGGCGGGGCTGGTCATCGACGGCTGCGTGCGCGACGGCGCCATCCTGGAGCGCTTCGGCTTTCCCGTCTTCGCGCGCGGCCTGTGCATACGGGGCACGGGCAAGGACTTCGATGCGCGCGGCTGGATCAACGCGCCGACGCTGTTCGGCGACGTCACCGTGCAGCCGGGCGACCTGATCGTGGGCGATACCGACGGCGTGGTCGCCATTCCCCGCGCCCGCATCGACGAGGTCCTGGCCAAGGCCCGCCAGCGCGAGGAGGATGAGGCCCGCATCATCGAGCGCCTGGCGGCAGGTGAAAACTCCCTGGACATCTATAACTGGAACCGGTGACCGGCTATAGGAGGAACAGCGTCGCCAGGCCCAGGAAGATGAAGAACCCCATGGTGTCGGTCGCGAAGGTCAGCAGGACCGAGGAGCCGATGGCCGGGTCCTTGCCGAAGCGGCTGCGGGTCAGGGGGACCAGCATGCCTATGCAGGCGCCGACCAGCAGGTTCAGGACCATGGCGGCCATCATGACGAGGCCGAGCGAGTAGCGGCCGGAGATCGCCCAGGCGAACAGGGCGGCGACCGCGCCGCCGCCCAGGCCCACCACCAGCGCGATTTCCAGCTCGCGGCGCACCAGCTTGCCGACGTTGGCCGAGTTGATGCGGCCCACGGCCAGAGCCCGGATGATCAGGGTCATGGTCTGGTTGCCGGAGTTGCCGCCTATGCCGGCGACGATGGACATCAGGAAGGCCAGGATGACGATGTGGCCCACGGTGTCCTCGAAGCGCGAGGCGACGAAGGCGGCGGTCGAGGCGGTGCACAGGTTGACCAGCAGCCAGGGCGCGCGGTTGCGGATGGCCTGCGGGATGGGGGCGAAGATGTCTTCTTCCTGCAGGCCGGCCTTGGACAGCGCCTGCTCGTCCGAGGCCTCGCGGATCACGTCCACCACCTCGTTCACGGTCACGCGCCCGATCAGGCGGCCCACGGCGTCCACCACCGGCGCCGACACCAGGTCGTAGCGCTCGAACGCGGCGGCGGCCTCGTCGGCCTCGTCCAGCGGCGCCAGGGTCAGGATCTCGGTTTCCATCACGTCGGCCACCTGCGTATCGGGGTCGCTGACGATGAGGCGGTTGATGGCCAGGCTGCCCATCAGCTTGTCGTGCCGGTCGACCACGAAGATCTGGTCGGTGTGGTCGGGCAGTTCCTGCAGGCGCCGCAGGTAGCGCAGCACCACTTCCAGCGTGACGTCGTTGCGCACGCGGACCATCTCGAAGTCCATGATGGCCCCGACCGAATCCTCGGGGTAGCTCATGACCTCGGTCAGGCGGGCGCGCTCCTCGTCGGTCAGGCCCTTCTGGACCTCGGCCACCACCTCGGGCGGCAGGTCGGGGGCCAGGTCGGCCAGCTCGTCGGCCTCGAGGTTCTCGGTCGCGGCGACCAGTTCCTCCTGGTCCATGGTCGAGATGAGCGACTCGCGGACCCAGTCGGCGACCTCCAGCAGGATCTCGCCGGCGCGCTCGGGACGGACCAGTTGCCAGACCGCCTGCCGGTCTTCCTTGGGCAGGGATTCGAGGATGAAGGCGATATCGGCCGGATGCAGGTCCTCGAGCAGCGCGCCGAGTTCGGCGTCATGCTGGCGATGGACCAGGGCCTCGACCAGCGGGGCGCGGGTATCGCCGGCTTCCTGCCGGTGGACCAGTTCTTCGACCAGGTGCTGGCGTCGCAGCAGTTCCTGGACATGCTCCAGGGCTTCCTGGGCATCTTCGGGCTCGAGCCGGTTGCGCTCGAGCGATTTGAGTTGGGTTGCTTGTTCGACCATCGCGCGGGAAAACACAAGACGGCCCCGCACGGGCCTTGGGTCTGGCGCCTGACGCGGGCGGACTCAGATGGGGCTCGAACGGAGGCCGGGGAACAAAAGGCCGGCTGGTAGTAAGGGTCTAGGTCGTGGCTGTGAGGCCATACCGGAAAAGCAGCACGCATGCACTGCGAAGTTGACGACGCCGCAATTGTACGCGCGCCACATGACATTCGGCCGCATTGCCCCGCCGGTTGGCGAGTTTGGTTGCAATTGAGTCACGGAATGGCCGCGCCTGGCATCCAGCGCAGCAGGCGGTCAGTGCGCGAGGCGAGGTAGGCCGAGCCCCGGTTCTTGTCGTAGAACCGGGGCCGGGGCAGCATGGAGGCCAGCCGCGCGGCCTGGTAGGACGACAGGTTGGCGGCCGAGGTATTGAAATAGTGGCGGGCCGCTGCCTCGGCGCCGAAGACGCCTTCGCCCCATTCGGCGATGTTCAGGTACAGCTCCAGGATGCGCTGCTTGGTCATGACCAGCTCGATCATGTAGGTGATGACCACTTCCTGGCCCTTGCGCAGGTAGTTGCGGGAGTTAGACAGGAACAGGTTCTTGGCGACCTGCTGGGTGATGGTGGAGCCGCCGCGCATGGGCCGCGAAGGCGGCTTGCGGCCGCGAGCCATCGCGCGTTCGGTCGCTTCGGCCAGTTGGCGGTTGTGGTCGTAGGCCTTTTCGACGGCGTTCCAGTCTATGCCGCCATGTTCCAGGAAATTGGCGTCTTCGGCGGCCACGGCGGCGCGCTTGAGGTTGTTGCTGATGCGGCCGTAGTCCACCCACTGGTAGTTCAGGCGCCGGTGGGGATCGCGCTCCTGCAGCCGCGCGAGTTCGCTGCGCATGATCGAGGTCGAGCCCGGCGGCATGTAGGCATACCAGAGCACCCAGCCGAACAGCCAGACCTGGTACAGCAGCACCAGCGCCACCGCGGCCAGTACCAGGCGCATGGCCATGCCCGCGACGCGGGCGGCAAGCGAGCGGCGGCGGACGGGGCGCGCGGGGCGGCGGGGAGGCATGTCAGGCGGAAAGCAGCTTGCGCAGGGCGGCCAGCACCGGCGCCGGATCGGGCCGCACGCCGCGCCAGATGTGGAAGCTCTCGGCCGCCTGGCCGACCAGCATGCCCAGGCCGTCGGCGGTGGCCGAGGCGCCGTCGGCCATGGCCTGGCGCAGGAAGGCGGTGGGGCGGGCGGCGTACATCAGGTCGTAGGCCATCGCGCCCGCGGCGTAGGCGCCAGCCGGCAGAGGGGGGGCTTCATCGTCCAGGCTGCTGGCGGTGGCGTTGATCACGAGGTCCCAGCCGCCGCCGGCCGGCAGGTCGGCATAGCCGCTTCCCCGCAGCGTGGCCTGGCCGGCGGGGAACGAGGCCGCCAGTTCCTCGGCGCGGGCCGCGGTGCGGTTGGCGATGTCGATGCGGGCACAGCCGGCCTCGATCAGCGGCAGCAGGATGCCGCGCGCGGCGCCGCCGGCCCCGGCCAGCAGCACCCGCGCGCCGGCCAGGCGGACGCCCAGCCGCCGCAGGTCGGCGATCAGGCCGACGCCGTCGGTGTTGCAGCCGTGCAGCCGTCCGTCGGCCATCCACAGGGTGTTGACCGCCCCGGCCGCCATGGCGCGGGGGCTCAGCTGGGCGCGGGCCAGCTCGAAGGCCTGCAGCTTGAAGGGGACGGTGACGTTCAACCCGCCGCCGCCCGCGGCGAAGAAGCCGGAGACCCGGGGGGCGAAGTCGTCGACGGGCGCGCAGATGGCCTCGTAGGTGAGGTCCTGGCCGGTCTGCTCGGCGAACCGCGCGTGTATCCAGGGCGATTTGCTATGGGCGACGGGATTGCCGATGACGGCGTAGCGGGTGGGAGCGGAGGACATCAGCCGGGTTTCGCGAGTAGCTTGTCGTTGGTGAAGTACCAGGTGCGCGTGATGGCCAGCACGTCGGTGTCGCGCGCGATCTGGGGCGGGAACGGGGCGAACGGCGTGGCCAGCGCGACGATGCGCCTGGCCGCATCGTTGAGTATTTTATGTTCCGACGGCTTGTCGATGTCCATGCGTTCGACGGTGCCGTCGCTGCGTATATATACCGTCATGCGCAGGGAGCCGTATACCTTGCCGCGGGCCGCCGCCGGGTAGTTCTGGTTGCCCAGCGTCTCGACCCGCTGCCGCCACTGCTCGACATACACCGCGAAGCGGTATTCCGAGGTGGACGGGGCGAAGAAGTGCCGGCGCGGGCGCTTGTTGTAGTCGTCGACGCGCTGGGAGATCTCGGCGAACTGGCGGGCGAGCTGTTCGGCCCGTACCTGGGTGGGGTTGCGTTCGGGGGCGGGCGCGCCCAGCGGACCGGGAGGCGTGGGCGCCTGGCCGTGGTCGCGCGACAGCGAGGCGGCCAGGCGGCGCTGCTCGGCTTCCAGCGCGGCCTGGCGCTGCTGCAGTTCGGCCAGCAGCTTGCCGTCGCGGCTGGCGGCCGAGTGCGGCACCGGCGCCTTGGCATGCCCGGCGGCGGCATCGCCGCCGCCATCGCTGGCGACCTGCGCCCGCAATTGGGCCTGGGCCGGGGCGTGGCCGGTGCCAGCGTTGAGCAGCACCACTTCCAGCCCGTCGTCGCGTTCGGGGCGCGTGGGCCCGGGCGCGGTGAAGTGCAGGGCGAACAGGATGAGGTGGGCGAACAGCGAGATCGCCAGCGCACTCATCAGGTAGCGCCGGTCGGGCCGGGTGGTCCAGTCCTCGGCCAGTTGACCGAGGACGCGCGCGCCGGCGCGCCGGAGCCGGCGCGCCGGCGGATCCTGCGTGGAAGAAGGCCGGGGGCCGGAGGCCGCGGGCTTGCCGTCAGGGGGAAGGGGGGGAGCGGGGGGATGCGACACCCCGCGATTGTAAAGCGTCAGGCGGGGGCGGATGGCCGCACGGCATAGCGCGGCGGGCGGCCGGACAGGCCGTCTTCCAGGCTTTCGAGCATCATGTCGAGCTGCACCAGGATGGCGGCGGGCGATCGGCCCGAGATGTGGGGCGTCAGCACGACGTTGTCCATGCCCGCCAGTTCGGCCAGCAGCGCGGCGGGCGGCTCGGGTTCTTCCTCGAGCACGTCCAGGCCGGCCCCGGCCAGTTGCCCGGCGCGCAGCGCCTCCAGCAGGTCGTCGGTCTTGAGCACCGATCCGCGCGCGACGTTGATGACGACGCCGCCCGGCCCCAGGGCCTGGAACATTTCGCGGTTCAGCAGGTGGCGCGTGCGCGGCCCGCCGGGGCAGCAGGCGAACAGGAAGTCGCTGTTGCGGGCGAGTTCGAGCGGGTCGGCGTAGTAGGTGCCGGGCGCGCCCGGCTTGGGGGAAGGGTTGTGGTAGCCGATGTCGGCGCCGCAGGCGGCGGCGCGTTCGGCGACCATGCGGCCGATCTGGCCCAGGCCGATGATGCCCACCCGGGACTTGTTCAGGCTGGCGCGGGGGGCGCGCAGGGACGTCCAGGCTTCGCCGCGGGCCAGCCGGTTGCTCAAGGTCCGCAGGCCCCGCGCCAGCGCGAGGGCCAGGCCTATCGCATGGTCGGCCACCGTGGCGGCATTGGCGCCGGGGGCGTTGGTGACCACGATGCCCCGGGCATGGGCGTCGGCGATGTCGATGTTTTCGGTACCCGCGCCCATGGAGCATATCACCCGCAGGCGCGGCAGCCTGTCCATCTGGGCGGCGGTCAGGCCGGTCGAGCCGTTGGTGACCACCGCTTCGACGTCGGCGACGGCGGCGGCGCCGAAGTCCGGCGCGCTCTCGTGCAGGCGGTAGTGCCGCGCGATACCGTCGCGCAGCGCGGGCGGCAGGGGAATGATGGACAGGACGTGGCGGGTCATGGGTGGTTCTTTCCTGGAATGGGGATGCGCCGCGCGGGACACGGCGCACGGGCCGAACCGTTTCAGGCGGCCGGCTTGACCTCCTTCACGGCGCCCTTCCAGCCATTTTCCGTGATGTCGAAGACCGTGCCGTCCGGCATCCGGTATTTGACCTCATAAAACACGTTGGGGTCGGTTTCCTTGCGGCCGGTCAGGTAGGTGCCGCCGGCTTCGGTGATGCGCTTCTCGGCGGCTTCCAGGTCGTCGACCCACATGCCGAAGTGGATCACGCCGCGCACATCCTTCAGGCCCGCATAGCCGGGCACGGTCTCGTTGGCGAAGTTCAGCAGCGCCACGTTCATGACGCCGTCCGTCATGTAGATGCCCCGCATGGCCTTGCCGGCCCGGGTCATGCCGAAGGCCTTCTCGAAGAATTGGGCCGCGGCTTCGGGATCTTCCACCGAGAGAGCGATGTGCCTGAGTTTTTCCATGAGTGCTCCTGGTCGTTCAAGGGCTGATGGGGCTTCCCATCTTTTGGTGTTCCATTCTATATTACAGGTATACCAAAATTAATAAAGGATTTTTGTTGTAGTTTTTTTGGATACCTGTAATCGATTTGGCATGTAAGTTGCATCGGATGTCTCCGTGTGGCCCGGCGCCTCGGGTGAGCGCGTCGTGGGCCACTCCACCAAATCTGGAGCTCGGAATGAACAAGCAACGCAGGTCTTGCATGAAGGCGGGGGCCGTGGCCCTGGCCATGGCGGCATCGGGGGTGGCATGGACGGCCGGCGCGGCCGCGGATTCCTGGCCGGTGCGGCCCATCACCATCGTGGTGCCCTACGCACCGGGCGGCAACACCGACCTGATGGCGCGGCTGATCGGCGAGCAGCTTGCCAAGGCCTTGCACGTGCCGGTGGTGGTCGACAACAAGGCCGGTGCGGCGGGCCTGATCGCGGCGGAGTACGTGGCGCGATCGCCGGCCGACGGCTACACGCTATTCATGGGCACGCTTACGCAGATTTCCACGGCGCCGTTCACCAACAAGATCCGCTACGACCCGGTGAAGGACTTCGTGCCCATCGCCAACGTGGGCGGCAATCCGTTCGTGATCACGGTCAATGCGCGCGTGCCGGCGCGGGACGTGCAGGAGTTGATCGCCTATGCCAAGAAGCATCCCGGCAAGCTCAACATGGGGAACGCCGGCGTGGGCGGGCTGACGCATCTCTCGGCGCTGGTCTTCGCCAAGTACACGGGCATCGACGTGGTGGAAGTGCCGTACAAGGGGGCGTCGCTGGCGCTGGGCGACGTGGTGGCCGGACAGATCGACATGTATTCCGGCAACCTGTCCGAGGTCGTGCCCTATGCCCGCGACGCGCGCGTCCGGTTGCTGGGCGTGTCCAGCAAGAACCGCGTCAAGCAACTGCCGGATGTCCCGGCCCTGGCCGAATCGGTGCCCGGCATTCCCGAGGTCGAGACCTGGAACGGGCTGCTGGGGCCGGCGGGCATGCCGGCGCAAGCCGTGGACCGGATCTCCGGCGCGGTCCTGGCGGCGCTTGCCGATCCCGTCTTCCGCAAGAAGCTCGAGGACGCCGGCATCACCCCGCTGCCCGAGGCCAAGGAGCAGTTCGCCCGGCGCATCCGCCGCGACATCGAAGTGTGGAAACCGATGATCGAGATGGCCGGCATCAAACCCGAATAATCCAGGAGGAGGATCATGATGCAAGCAGACAAGCAGCGCGTTCTCATCGTCGGGGCCGGCCCCGTCGGCATGGTGTGCGCGCTGGCGCTGAACCGGCAGGGCATACCGGTGACCGTGTTCGAGCAGGAGCCCGGCCCGGTCAAGGACCAGCGCGCCGCGTCCATCCACCCGACCACGCTGGAGATGCTGGACGAGCTGGACGTGACCCGGACCATCGTGCCGCGCGGCCTGGTTTCCGAAACCTACCAGTACCGCGACCGGGTCAGCGGGAAACTGATCGCGGAGTTCGACCTGCGCGGGATGGCGGACGTCTTCCGCTTCCCCTTCGTGCTGCAATACGAACAGTACAAGCTGACGGGGGACATCGCGCAGCAATATGCCGACGAGTCGGATTTCGACGTACGCTACGGGCATGCGGTCGAACAGATCGAGCAGCATGCCGATCAGGTCGAGATCTCGGTCCGGGGGCCCGACGGCATCCGGCGCTATCGCGGCGCCTACCTGATCGGCGCGGACGGCGGGCGCAGCACCGTGCGCAAGGCCGCCGGCATCCCGTTCGAAGGCTTCACCTACCAGGAACGTTTCATCAAGATCGCGACCAGCTTCGATTTCCAGAAAGCCCATCCCGACTACGCCTATCGCAACTATTTTTCGGACCCGGACGAGTGGTGCAACCTGTTCAAGGTCCGGGGCGAGGCCGGGGAAGGGCTGTGGCGCGCCATTTTCCCGACCCGCGTGGACGAGTCCGAGGACGAGGCGCTGAGCGAACGGGGCGTCGAGGCCAGGCTGCAGAAGTTCTTCCCCAAGGCCGGGCGCTACGAAGTGGCCTACTGCAACGTGTACGGCGTGAACCAGCGCGTGGCGCAGACCTTCCGGCGCGGCCGCCTTCTGCTGGCCGGCGATGCGGCGCACGTCAACAATCCCATCGGCGGCATGGGCATGAACGGCGGCATCCACGACGCCATCAACCTGGCCGGCAAGCTGGGCGCGGTGCTGAGAGGCGGGGACGACGCCCTGCTGGACCAGTACAGCCGCCAGCGGCGCCATGCCGCGGTGGCCTTCGTGCAGGCGCAGACCATCGCCAACAAGAAAATGCTGGAAGAAAAAGACGAGGCCAGCCGCCAGAAGAAATTCGAAGAGCTGGCGCGCATCGCGGACGATCCGGCCGGCGCGCGGCAGTACATGCGCCGCGCCTCGCTGCTGGAGAGCCTGGAAACCGCCAATGCCATCACCTGAGGACACCATGATCGATCCCACCCGCACGCTGGGCAGCCTGCCGCCCGAGCAGGCCGCCGAACTCGAGCGCGCCGGCCCCATCTGGGGCACCGACATCAATCGCTTCCGCGACCTGGTCGTCAAGCTGTACTCGCCGCTGGTGGCGGCGGCGCCCAAGGACGGGATGACCGTCGCGCGCAATCTGCCCTACGGGGACAGCGCGCGCCAGGTGCTGGACATCTTCACGCCCGACGGCGCGCGCGATGCCGACGTCGTGGTCTTCGTGCACGGCGGCGCCTTCATTCGCGGGTCCAAGAGCGCCAATGGCCATATCTACGACAATGTGTCGTACTGGTTCGCGCGCCAGGGCATGGTGGCGGTCAACATGGAATACCGCCTGGCGGGCGAGGCGCCGTTCCCCGGCGGCGCCGACGACGTGGCCGCCGCCGTGCGCTGGCTGGCCGGGCACGTGTCCGCCCATGGCGGCAATCCGCGCCGCATGTTCCTGATCGGACACTCGGCGGGCGGCACGCACGTGGCCACCTATTGCTTCGATCCGCGCCGGGGCTATCGGCCCGATCCCGGCGTGCTGGGCGCGGTGCTGGTCAGCGCGCGGCTGCGGGCCGACACGCTGCCGGGCAATCCCAACGCCAGGGCGGTCGAGGCCTACTTCGGCACCGATCCGGCCCGCCACGAGGCCGACTCGCCCATGGCGTACGCCGCCGAGTCGGACCTGCCGGTGATGATCGCCATCGCGCAATACGAGAATCCCTACCTGGACCTGTACGGGCTGGAGTTCTGCCAGCGCGTGGCCCGCGCGCGCGGCTACGTCCCGCGTTTCGTGCAGATGATGCGGCACAACCATACGTCCATCGTCGCCCATTTCGACAGCGGCGAGGAAACGCTGGGCCGCGAGATCCTGGACTTCTTCCGCAGCATTGCCTGAGCTTCCCATTTAGAGGTTTCCATGAGTGACTCCGCCACGCTGGCCACCCGTGCCCAGCCGCTGGGCAAGTATCCCCACTACAAGACCATGGGTGACAGCATCTACCTGTCCGGCATCAGCGCCCGGCTGCCCGACGGCTCCATCGCCGGTACCACCCGCCATGCCGACGGCAGCGTGACCCGCGACATCGAGGTCCAGACCCGGGTGGTGATCGAGAACGTGCGGGCGACGCTGGCCGAGGCCGGCGCGACCCTGGCCGACTGCATCGACATCCTGGTATTTCTGACCGATATGAAGGATTTCCCGAAATACAATGCCGTCTACGGCGAGTATTTCGATGCAGGCGGCCCCACCCGCACCACGGTGGCGGTCAGCGAGCTTCCGCGTCCCGACATGATCGTCGAGATGAAGGTGGTGGCATGCCGGCCCCGGCCGTGACCGCATGCGTTACAGACCTATCGGGTAGTCATGTCCACGATTTCCTCCAAGATCTCCAAGCAGCTGGCTGAACAAATCATCGACGGCACCTATCCGCCGGGCACCAAGCTCGAGGAGCGGTCGCTGGCCGAGAAATTCAACGTGTCCCGTACGCCCATCCGCGAGGCCTTGCGCGAACTGGGCAGCCGGGGGCTGGTGGAGGTGATGCCGCGCCGGGGCGTGGTGGTCGCTTCCATCGGGGTCAAGGAACTGGCCAAGCTGCTGGAGGCCGACTGCGAGCTGGAAGCGCTGTGCGCGCGGCGCGCCGCCGAATGCATGACGGCGATGGAAAAGAAAGAGCTCGAGTTCATCTACGAGCAGAGCGCCGAGTTCGCCCGGAACGAGGACGTCGCCGGCTATCTGAACAACAACCGCCAGTTCCACGCCCATATCCTGGCCGGCGCCCACAACGAGGTGCTGGCCTCGATGGTGGCCGACCTGCGCGAGCGGCTGGCGCCGTTCCGCCAGGCCCAGGCCCACGTGAACGACCGGCTGTCGGTGTCGCACGACGAGCACGAGCCCATCGTCAAGGCCATCCTGGGCGGCGACCCCGAGGGGGCGTACAACGCCATGCGCAGCCACCATGCGCGCCTCAGCAACCACGTGCTGCGGCTGATCCGCTCGCGCCAGGACGAGGACGCCTGAGCCTGCGGGGCCGGCAGGCGACCGCCGCAAGCCGGCTCAGGCCCCTTCTTCCGGCTTCGGTCCGTCGCCCGGGGCGGGGGCGCCGGCGTCGTCCAGGCGCTGGTCCGTGGGATCGGGGCCGTCCGCCGCATCCGTCTCGGCGATCTCCGCCGCGGTTTCGGCCGTCGGCTCGTCCTCGATGTCCTCGGCGCCCCCCTGCGCATCCACCACGTCCAGGAAGCGGCAGTCCAGGCTCAGGTCGAGTTCGTCGTCGCCCATGATTTCCAGCAGCACGTGGCGGCCGCGCTCCAGCTCCGGCAGGGTACCCACGCGTGTATAGAAGGGCGCGTCCTTGAGCCTGACCAGGTCTTCGCGCAGGACCACGGCCTCTATGCGGCGCAGGCCCTGCTGCTTGATCCAGCGCAGGCACCAGAAGCGTTCCATGGCCTGCTGGAAGTCGGCATAGGCGCCGTACTTGGCCTCGAAGGCGCTGATGACGGCGTACAGGTCGGCTTCGCGGGGCTTGAAGGGGGCGACCAGGCGCGCCGACACGCCGTGCTCGATGGCGGCGATCAACTGGCCCTGGTTGACCAGGTCCACATAGCGCCGCAGCGGCGAGGTGCACCAGGCGTATTGCGGCACGCCTATGGAATCGTGGGGCGCCGCGGCCGTTCCCATCCGTACCCGGCCCATCTGCTGCGAGCGGTAGATGCCCGGCACGCCGCACGACGACAGCAGTCCGCCCCAGAGGTTGTTGGCCAGGATCATGTATTCGGCCACCAGCCGGTCCAGCGGCGCGTTGCGCTTGCGCTGCTCGATGCGCACGTGCGCCGATTCGGGGTGGTCGGGGTCGCCGTCCACGTAGAAGCTGAAATCGACCCGGTTGTTCGACTCGGGCTTGCCGCGGACTTCGTCGCGGCGCCGGGACAGGGCCTTGGCCAGCCGCCACAGCGGGCGGAAGACGTGGCCGTAGGGCAGCTCGGCGGCGGGGTCGTCCAGCTGTTCCTCGCCGATCAGGTCGTCCAGCGTGTTGTGGCGCAGGTTTTCGCGCACGACGATGCGCTCGATGCGCGATTCGTGAGACAGGATCTCGCCGGTGTCGGGATGGGCCACGACGTACAGCGACAGGGCGGGCACGGGCCGGCCGGCGTCCAGCGAGAACGCGGCGATCACCTCGTCGGGCTGCATCGGGATCTTGGCGCCCGGCATGTAGACCGTCGACATGCGCGCGCGCGCCAGCGCGTCCAGGTCACTGTCGCGCGTGACGGCCAGGGCCGGGACGGCGATGTGGATGCCGACCCGGAGCGTGCCGTCGTCCAGCGCCTGCACCGATAGCGCATCGTCGATCTCGGTGGTCGTGATGTCGTCCACCGAATAGGCTTCGACGTCGGCCAGCGGCAGGTCGCGGGCGATGGCGGGCACCTCGGCCGGGGCGAAGCCCGTGCCGCGCGGAAAATGCTGCGCGTAGAAGCGGCGCTTGTGGATGGCGATCGCGCTGGGGAAGGCGCCCAGGTTCATCAGCAGCCGTTCGGGGCGCATCTGCAACTGGGTGCAGGCGGCGTCCAGCGCCTTCCATTCCAGGGTGTTTTTGTCGGGCTTGAACAGCAGGGTCTCGGCCTGCCGGGCCAGCGGCTCGGGCAGGGTGCCGGCCTTGATCTCGTCCACCCAGGCTTGCTGCTGTTCGGCCTGGCGCTTCTTTTTTTCCAGGGCCGCCAGCGCGGCCGCCAGGATGTCGGGCGGGGCGGGACGGTACTTCCCCTTGCCGCGGCGATGGAAATAGACCGGCGCGCCGTGCACGCGCAGCAGCATGGCGGTCTGCTCCACCGGGGTGGGCGCGTGGCCGTAGTATTCCTCGGCCAGCACCGGGATGTCGAAGTCGTCCTTGGGCGCGCATTCCCACAGGAATTCCAGGTCCAGGTCCTGCGAGGCCGCGTCGGCCTCCTTCAGCAGGGCCTCGGGCGACGGCTGCTCGAAACGCACGATGACCGCGGATTTCTTGATCTTGCTGCGCTTGCCGCTGGCCGCCTCGACCTGCAGGCTGGTGTCGGTTTCGCTCAGGACAGTGGCGGCCTTGAACCCGCCGTCATCCTCGTAGAGGACATGCATCGTGTGTTTACCCTGGGATGGATTCGTCGTCTGCCGCGGCGTCGGCGAAAGCCAGGACGCCGGGCAGGTAATGCTCGAAATCGGAGATGCCGTGGTCGCCGCCTTCGATGATGTGCTGCCACGCGCCCGCGTAGTGGTCGCGCATCTCGCGCCAGTCCAGCACTTCGTCGCCGGTGGCCGCCAATAGATAGTAGCGGCAGGGGCGGGTGATGCGCGCGACGGCGTAGGCGCGCAACTCGTCCACGTGGCCGGCGGTGAAGCTGAAGGGCTGGCCGTCGTGGTAGGACAGGTGTTCGCCCACCTGCGTGGCGAGGTCGCGCGCGCCGTGGACGACGGGATTGAGCAGGGCGGCGCGGCAGCCCAGCCGTTCGGCCAGCCAGGTCGCGTAGTAGCCGCCCAGCGAGGAGCCCACCAGGGTCAGTTCGCCGCCGTTCGCGCGCGCATGCCGCTGCATGTCGCGCGCCAGCGGCTCGGCCAGCTCCATGGCCTCGCGCGGGCTGGCCGGCAACTGCGGGCAGGCCCATTCGCGCCGGCGGCCGCGCTCGGCCATGGCCTGCGCCAACTGCCGCGCCTTGGCCGAGGCAGGAGAGGAACGGAACCCGTGCAGGTAGAGCAGCATCATGCCGAGCCGGTACCGGGGGCACGCTCGCGCAGCGCCCGCAGCAGTTTGTCGTGCACGCCGCCGAAGCCGCCGTTGCTCATCACCACCACGTGGTCGCCGGGCCGCGCCGCGGCCGCGATGGCCGCGACCATGGCGGACAGGTCCGACCAGCCGCTGGCCCGGGCGCCCAGCGGGGCCAGGGCCTCGGCCGGGTCCCAGCCCAGCGCGTGCTTGCCGTCCTGCGCGCCGAAGCAGAACACCAGGTCGGCGTCCTGCAGCGAGCCGGGAAGCTGCGCCTTCATGGCGCCCAGCTTCATGGTGTTCGAGCGGGGTTCCAGGACGGCCAGGATGCGCTCGCCCGGGACCCGGGCGCGCAGGCCCGCCAGGGTGGTGGCGATGGCGGTGGGGTGGTGGGCGAAGTCGTCGTAGACCCGCACGCCGTCCACGGTGCCGCGCAGCTCCATGCGGCGCTTGACCCCGGCGAAGCGGCTCAGGGCCGCCACGGCGTCCGCCGGGACCACGCCCACGTGCTCGGCCGCCGCGATCGCCGCCAGGGCATTCATCCGGTTGTGCTCGCCGCTCAGCGTCCAGGCCACGCGGCCTGCGGACGTGCCGCGGTGGATGACTTCGAAGGCGCCCGATGCGTCCTCCGGTCCCGCCTGCCAGTCGCCTTCGGCGCCGAACGTGACGGTTTCCGACCAGCATCCGCGCGCCAGCACGCGGTCGATGGCGGGCGTGCGGGTGGGCGCGACGATCCGCCCCTGGCCGGGAATGGTCCGGACCAGGTGATGGAATTGGGTTTCGATCGCGGCCAGATCGGGGAAGATGTCGGCGTGATCGTATTCCAGGTTGTTCAGGATGGCGGTGCGGGGCCGGTAGTGGACGAACTTCGAGCGCTTGTCGAAGAAGGCCGTGTCGTACTCGTCGGCCTCGATCGCGAACACCGGCCGCCCTGTGCCCCGGCCAGGCGAGAGGCGCGCCGACACGCCGAAGTCCTGCGGCACGCCGCCCACCAGGAAGGACGGCTGCAGCCCGGCCGACTCCAGGATCCAGGCCAGCATCGAGGTGGTCGTCGTCTTGCCGTGCGTGCCGGCCACGGCCAGCACGTGGTGGCCGGGCAGGACATGTTCGCCCAGCCACTGCGGGCCGGACGTGTAGGGCAGGCCTTCGTTCAGGATGGCTTCCATCAGCGGGTTGCCGCGGCTTACCACGTTGCCGACCACGAACAGGTCCGGCGCGAGCGCCGTCTGGCCGGCATCGAAACCCTCGATCAGTTCTATGCCTTGTTCCATGAGCTGGGTGCTCATGGGCGGGTAGACGCCGGCGTCGCAGCCGGTGACGCGGTGCCCGGCCGCCCGCGCGATCAGCGCCAGGCCGCCCATGAAGGTGCCGCAGATGCCGAGTATGTGTAGATGCATGGTTGCCTGCTTCCGGTCGGGGTATGGATTGTAGACGCCCGGGCCGGTCCGGGCCGTCGCGGGGCCGGGCCGGGGACGAAGTATGATGTCGGGGTCACCTCCTCGGAGCAATCATGTCGTTTTCTTCTTTGCGCCAGGAAATCGCCGCCGCCGCGGCCCGGATGATCGCCGAGGACGGGCTGGACTACAGCACCGCCAAGCGCAAGGCGGTCAAGCAACTGGTGGGGGCCGGCAGCCTGCCCCGCGGCGACGTGCTGCCGGACAATGACGAAATAGAGAACGAGGTCCGCGAATATCAGGCCCTGTTCATGGGGGATACCCAGCCCGCGCGCCTGGCCAGGCTGCGGCGGGTGGCGCTGTCGGTCATGGACCTGCTGGAACGATTCCAGCCCTATCTGGTCGGTCCTGTCTGGAACGGCACCGCCGGCGAGCATTCCGACATCGCCCTGCAGTGCTTCGCCGACTCATCCAAGGAAGTCGAGATATTTCTCCTGAACCATGGCATCAAGTACGAAGTGGGCGAACGCCCGGATTTCCGCGGCCGCGGCAAGGTCGAGGCCCTGTACTTCCTCTGGCAGAAGGAAGGCGTCATGTTGAGCATCTATGATGGCCTGGCGCTGCGCGGCGCCTTGAAGCCCGGCCCCGACGGCCGCGCCGAGCGCGGCGACGCGCGGGCCGTGGCGCGGCTGCTGGACGACGTCGAGGGGCGGATGCAGGGGCAAACGGCATGAGCGCGCCCAAAGGGGGCGCGGCCTCCCGCGGGGAGGACGGCGCGCGACAGCAGGGGAGTACGGCGAGCGGATCTTCCCGCCGCCGGCTGCTGGTGTACGGCGGCACCGGCCTGGCGGCGGCCCTGGTGGGCGGCGGCGTGGCCTGGTGGCGCCTGGCGCCGACCGCGGCGTCCGACCGGGCGGTGAACATCCTGTACGCGCAGACCCTGGAAGGGCTCGACGGCCGTTCCTATCCGTTCCAGCAATGGCGGGGACGGCGCCTGGTGGTGAATTTCTGGGCGACCTGGTGCCCGCCCTGCGTGGACGAGATGCCGGAACTGGACATGCTGCACCAGGAATTCGCCAATACCGCGCAGTTTGTCGGGATCGGCATCGATTCGGCCGCCAACATGCGGAAATTCGTTGAAAAAGTGCCCGTAGGTTATCCTTTGCTGATCGCCGGCAACGTCGGTACGGAACTGGCCCGCGAGCTGGGCAATGCCAGCGGCGGACTGCCGTACACGGTAGTGATCGACGAAAAAGGGGCGGTAATCCATCAGTATTCCGGCCGGATCAAGCCCGATACGTTGCGGGGCGTGCTCAGGCCCGCCTGAAGGCGTCCCTACACCCGGGACATCCCCGGGGGGTGGGATGGTCCCGACATGGCAGAATCGTCGAATTCGTTACAATTGATAGACAATATGGCGTGTTTTGCGTAAAAATCGCGCCCTTCCGTATCGCATCGCAGGCATATGGCCCATCGCATCCTGGTTCTGCACGGCCCGAATCTGAATCTGCTCGGCACGCGCGAGCCCGGTATCTATGGTGCGACGACACTGGCCGACATCGATGCACGGCTGCAGGCCCTGGCGCAGCAGCACGGCGCGTCGCTCGCCTCGTTCCAGAGCAACCATGAAGGTGCGCTGGTCGACCGCATCCAGGCGGCCGCGGGCGAAGGCGTCGATTTCATCGTGATCAATCCGGCGGCCTACACGCACACCAGCGTGGCGGTCAGGGATGCGCTCGCGGCGGTGGCGGTGCCGTTCATCGAAGTCCATTTGTCGAACGTGCACAAGCGGGAAGCCTTCAGGCACCGTTCGTATTTCTCCGACCTGGCCGTTGGCGTGATCGCCGGGCTGGGCGCCGATGGCTATGAAGCGGCCGTGCGCTACGCGCTGTCGCATTGAAGAAAATTACTGGGGAAGCCCCATGGATCTTAGAAAACTGAAAACCTTGATCGACCTGGTTGCCGAATCCGGCATCGCCGAGCTGGAGATCACCGAAGGCGAAGGCAAGGTGCGCATCGTCAAGTTCGCGCAAGGCGGCCAGCTCGCCGCCGCGCCCGCGGTCCAGGCCTACCAGGTCATGCCGCAGGCCGCCCCCGCGCCGGCCCCGGCAGCCGAAGCCGCGCCCGCCCCGGCGCCCGTCGTGGCCCAGGGCCACGTCGTCAAGTCGCCCATGGTCGGCACCTTCTATCGCGCGCCCAATCCCGGCGCCGCGGCATTCGTCGACGTCGGCCAGGCGGTCAAGGAAGGCGACCCGCTGTGCATCATCGAGGCCATGAAGCTGCTCAACGAGATCGAGGCCGACAAGGCCGGTACCATCAAGGAAATCCTGGTCGAGAACGGCCAGCCGGTCGAATACGGCCAACCCCTGTTCGTGATCGGCTGACCGGTCGACACCATGCGCATCGACACCCTGCCCGTTGATGCGCTTCACACCGTGTTATCAGTCGGGCGCCGGGACCGGCGCGCCAGTCCCGGCAAGGCATCGTCCGCCACGACGCCGCCGGAGGAAGCCGCCCCGACCAGCCGTCCGACTTTTTCAGGACATTCGTTCATGTTTGAAAAGATCCTGATCGCGAATCGCGGGGAAATCGCCCTGCGCATCCAGCGCGCCTGCCGCGAGCTGGGGATCAAGAGCGTGGTCGTGCACTCCGAGGCCGACCGCGAGGCGAAGTACGTCAAGCTGGCCGACGAGTCGGTCTGCATCGGGCCCGCGCCGTCGCGCGAGAGCTACCTGAACATGCCGGCCATCATCTCGGCGGCCGAGGTCACCGACGCCGAAGCCATCCATCCCGGCTATGGCTTCCTGTCCGAGAATGCCGATTTCGCCGAGCGGGTCGAGAAGAGCGGTTTCGTGTTCATCGGCCCCAAGCCCGAGTCCATCCGCATGATGGGCGACAAGGTCAGCGCCAAGCAGGCCATGATCGCGGCCGGCGTCCCCGTCGTGCCCGGTTCCGACGGCGCGCTGCCCGAGGATCCGAAGGAAATCATCCAGATCGCCCGCAAGGTCGGCTATCCGGTCATCATCAAGGCCGCCGGCGGCGGTGGCGGACGCGGCATGCGCGTGGTCCATACCGAGGCCGCGCTGCTCAACGCCGTGACCATGACGCGGTCCGAGGCCGCGGCGGCGTTCAACAATCCCGACGTGTACATGGAGAAGTTCCTCGAGAACCCCCGCCACGTCGAGATCCAGGTCCTGGCGGACGGCCAGCGCGGCGCGATCTGGCTGGGCGAGCGGGACTGCTCGATGCAGCGCCGCCACCAGAAGATCATCGAGGAAGCGCCGGCGCCTCACATTCCGCGCCGGCTGATCGACCGCATCGGCGACCGCTGCGCCGACGCCTGCCGCAAGATCGGCTATCGCGGCGCGGGCACGTTCGAGTTCCTGTACGAGAACGGCGAGTTCTATTTCATCGAAATGAACACCCGCATCCAGGTCGAGCACCCGGTCACCGAGGCGATCACGGGCGTGGACCTGGTGCAGGAGCAGATCCGCATCGCCGCCGGCGAGAAGCTGCGGCTGCGCCAGCGCGACATCGTGTTCCGCGGCCATGCCATCGAATGCCGGATCAATGCCGAGGATCCGTTCCGCTTCACTCCCAGCCCGGGCCGCATCACCAACTGGCACGTGCCCGGAGGCCCCGGCATCCGCGTCGATTCGCACGTCTACAACGGCTATTTCGTGCCGCCCAACTACGACTCCATGATCGCCAAGGTCATCGCCTATGGCGATACGCGCGACCAGGCACTGGCGCGCATGCGCATCGCCCTGTCGGAAATGGCGGTCGACGGCATTTCGACCAACATCGCGCTGCATCGCGAACTGCTCCAGGATGCCCGCTTCATCGAAGGCGGAACCAACATCCATTATCTGGAGCATCGCCTGTCCCAGCGTCCGGACTGAAGGTAGCGAGTCCGTATGCGCGAACTGGTGTTCGACTGCCCCGAGCAATTGGCCGAGCCGCTGTCCGACGCGCTGCTGGAAGCGGGCGTGTTGTCGGTGTCGGTCGAGGATGCCGATTTCGGCACCGAGGCCGAACGGCCCTTGTTCGGTGAGCCCGGCCTCGAGCCGGAAACCCAGGCCTGGTCGCGCAATCGCGTCGTGGCGCTGCTGCCCGACGGCGAGGATCCGGCCCAGTTGCTGGCCCTTGCCTGCGCGGCCTGCGGCATCGACGACACCCCTGCCTGGCAATTGCGCGAGGTGCCGGATGCCGACTGGGTCCGCCTGACCCAGTCGCAGTTCGAGCCCATCGAGGTCGATGCCCGCATCTGGATCGTGCCGACCTGGCACGAGGTGCCGGACCGCCCGGGCACCATCTCCATCCGCCTCGATCCGGGCCTGGCCTTCGGCACCGGCAGCCATCCCACCACGCATCTGTGCCTGGCCTGGCTGGCCGCCAATCTGCGGGCTGGCCGCAGCGTGCTGGACTACGGCTGCGGTTCGGGCATCCTGGCGATCGCCGCGCGCAAGCTCGGCGCCGGCGAAACCGTGGGCATCGACATCGACCCGCAGGCGGTCCAGTCCGCCCAGGCCAATGCGCAGGCCAACGGGGTCGAGGTGCTGACCGGGCTGCCCGATGTGCGCCAGGGCTGGCGCGCCGACGTCGTGGTGGCCAACATCCTGTCCAATCCGCTCAAGGTGCTGGCGCCCATGTTGTGCGATCGCGTGTTGCCGGGCGGCGACCTGATCCTGTCGGGCGTGCTCGAGCGGCAGGCCGACGAAGTCGCGCGGGCGTATGCGCCATGGATCGAGATGAAGGTCTGGCGCGCGCTGGACGGTTGGGTCTGCCTGCACGGGCAGCGTCCCGCCTGACGGACGCCCGGCATGACGCTCGCCACTCGCTGCCCCCAGTGCGCCACGGCGTTCCGGGTGGCCCCGGACCAGATCAAGCTGCGTGGCGGCTGGGTGCGGTGCGGGGTCTGCAACGAAGTCTTCGATAGCAGCCAGAGCCTGATCGAGCTGGACCCGGCCGGCGGCGCGCCGCGCCCGGTGGCCGCCGGACCGGCCTTTCCGCCCGAGGCGCCAATCTCTTCGCCCGAGGCGCCGGCTTCCCCGCCCGAGTCGCCGGTCGAGCCGCACGTGCTGCGCCGGCGCGGAGAAGGCCTGGTCGCCTCCATGCAAGACGATGGCAGCCAGGCGCCTACGCCGGAACCCACGCCCTCGTTCTCTTCGCCGCTGGCCGTTGCCGCCGGCGAAGCCGGCGTGCCGGACCGCGAGGCAACGCCGGGCGCCGAGTCCTTTCCGGTCGCGGGCGCTTCGCCGAAGCCGGCCTTGACGGACGAGGCGGCCGATGGCGCCCTGCCTTCGGTGCTGCGATCCCGCCGCGCCGCGCCGGCCACGGCATCCGACGGTGCGCCGGTCCAGCCGCCGGATGCGGAGGTCGGACCCGCCGTCGCCGTCCCGACGACGCCTGCCCTTGGCTCCGCCGAAGACGCACACGCTCCCATCGTGGGCGAATCCCGCCCACGCGAACGGGAGTCCCGCGGCGACGAGGCGCCCGATTTCCTGGACGAAGAGGCCCGGCAACGCCGGCGGCGTGCCCAGTGGCTGTGGGGCCTGGCCGCGCTGATCGCGCTACTGGTCCTGCTGGCTCAGGCGGCCTGGATCTTCCGTGCCGAGATCGCGACCCGCGTGCCCATGCTCCGTCCCGCCATGGAGCGGCTGTGCCAGCGGTGGCAGTGCACGGTCGGCTACCCCCGCGCGCCCGAACTGCTGGTCATCGAGTCCTCGTCCGTCGAGCCCTGGTCGCCCGAGTCGCCGGGATTTGCGCCTCCCATCGCCGACGAGGCCGAGCCGGTGCCGGGCGAGTCCGCCGGCATCGTGCTGCCGACGCGCCAGCTGGCGCTGCGGATGGTGTTGCGCAACCGCGCCACCTTTCCGCAGTCCTGGCCCGCCATCGAACTGTCGCTGATGGACCTGTCCGACGCGGTGGCCGCCCGCCGCGTGCTGCTGCCCTCGGTCTATCTGTCGCCCCGGGATTTCGCCCAGCCGCTGGGACCGCTCCAGGAGCGGGTCCTGCGGATTCCCATCGAAACCATCGACGCCCACGCCACCGGCTACCGCGTCGCCATCTTCTATCCGTGACCGCCATGGCCCATCCCGAAACCGCTCCCGTCATCATCTGCGGCTCCGTTGCGTTCGATACGATCATGGTGTTCGAAGGCAAGTTCCAGGAGCACATCCTGCCGGAGCAGGTGCACGCGCTCAGCGTGTCCTTTCTCGTGCCGTCCATGCGCAAGGAGTACGGCGGCTGCGCCGGCAACATCGCTTACAACATGCGGCTGCTGGGCGGCACGCCCGTGCCCGTGGCCACGGTGGGCGAGGACGCGGGCGACTACCTGCGCCGCATGCGCGAGCAAGGCACCAACGTCGACTGGGTCAAGGTCGTACCCGGCACCTTCACGGCGCAGTGCTTCATCACGACCGACCTGGCGGACAACCAGATCACCGCATTCCACCCCGGGGCCATGTCGGCGGCGGCCACCAACGACCTGACCGGCGCGCCCGGCGTCTGGGGCATCGTCGCGCCCGACGCGAAGGACGGCATGTTCGCCCATGCGCGGCGGCTGCACGCGCAAGGCATCCCCTTCATCTTCGACCTGGGGCAGGCCATGCCGCTGTTCAACGGCGAGGACCTGGAGGAAATGCTGGCGCTGGCGCAGGTGCTGACCGTCAACGATTACGAGGCCCATGTGGTCGAGCAGCGCACGGGCCGCAGCATGGCGGACATCGCCGCGGGCCTGCAGGCGGCCATCGTGACCCGGGGCGAGAAAGGCTCGACGCTGCTGACCGGCGGCCAGGAGATCCACATCGATCCCGTCAAGGCCGAGGCCGTGGTGGACCCCACCGGTTGCGGGGATGCCTATCGCGCCGGGCTGCTGTACGGCCTGACCGTGGGATGGCGCTGGGAAGACTGCTGCAAGCTGGCCAGCCTGATGGGCGCCATCAAGATCGCCTGCCGGGGCCCGCAGAACCACCAGATCAGCCGCGAGGAGATTTCGTCGCGCCTGGAACGCAGCTACGGGCTTTCGCTGCCGCAAGGCTGATGCGATTCGCCGTGGTCATGGTTTGAAACAACCTGGGCCGGTCGGGGGCGGGCGCCCAAGGGCCGGTGGGCGAACCGACAGGGTATAAATCCAGTCCAAGATCTTTGTTTCATACCAAGAAGAGGGCGCTGCGGCGTTTCTCCGCTTTTCCATCAGGATGGCTCTATGAACCCAAGCAATTCGTCTCTTTCCCTGGCTGCCGGGCGCGGGCGCGCCCTGGCGGTGGCTGCCGCGCTGTCGGCGCTGGCGCTTTTGGCCGGATGCGCGACGGGCAGCAACTCGGCGTCGGTCTATGACCGCAACCAGGCTCAGCGCGAGCAGGTGGTGCGCATGGGGACGGTGGAGTCGGTGCGACGCGTCACGATCGACCGCGGCCAGACCGGCGTGGGCACGGCCGGCGGCGCGATCGTCGGCGGCGTGGCGGGCAGCAGCATAGGCGGGGGCCGTGGCCAGATCATCACCTCGGTGCTGGGCGCGATCGCCGGCGGCATCGCCGGGCAGGCCGTGGAAGGCGGGATGTCCAAGCGCGAAGGCCTGGAAATCACCGTCCGCTTCCAGAACGGGGAGTTGCGCTCCATCGTGCAGGAAGCCGACGAGATGTTCTATGTCGGGGACCGTGTGCGCGTGTTGAGCGGCACCGGCGCCACCCGCGTCACGCACCTGTAAGGCAACGAGGCCGGCGCCGCTTGCCCGGCGGCGCCGCATCGATACCGGGGCGGGCCCTGGGCCCGCGTGGCCTTACAGCCCGAAGATGGGCAGGCCGATGCGGGACAGCACCATCAGCGCGATCTGCGTCAGCAGGAACAGGACCAGCGGCGACAGATCCAGGCTACCCAGCGAAGGCAGCACGCGCCGGATCGGATCCAGCAGCGGGGCCGTCAACGCGTGAAGGACCGGCATGGCCGGCGCGCCGGGGTTGACCCACGACAGGATCACCATCAGCAGCGTGACCCACATCACCAGATTGATGGACCACTTGAGCATCAGCATCAGCGCGATCCACAGCCCCTCGGGCAGCATGGAAAGCGGATTGCCCCCCGCAACCAGGATGATGGCCGCCAGATAGACCAGCGCCGTCAGCCAGGCCGCCACCAGGCAGGCCCAATCCACGCCACCCCGCCCCCCCAGCACCCGCCGCAGCGGAATCACGATCCAGTCCGTGACCTGGAACACGGTCCGCGAAATGGGGTTGTACGGCGGCATCCGCACGAACTGCAGCCACAAGCGCAGCAACAGCACGGCCCCGTAAAGGGTGAAAACGACGTTGAGCAAAAACCGGGCGATATCGCCAACCATGAGGACTCCGGGCACCGTACTGCTGTTCAGCAGGTTGTAAGCAAAAGATTATAACCCCCCCCCCCTACGCGCTGACGCGCGCCCCCCAGGGGGCGGCACTGGCGGACCGGCAAAGCCGGATCCGCGGTGCCCTGGATCAAGGCAAGCAAGCGGTGCTTCGCACCGAGATATCCTACGCAGACCCAGGATGCGGTGGATCCGGCTCCGCCGGTCCACCCGCATCGCCCCCTGGGGGGCGCGCGAAGCGCGTAGGGGGGGCCACAAAAAACCCCGCCAAAGCTCGCACCTTG
This sequence comes from Pigmentiphaga sp. GD03639, assembly GCF_029845405.1. Lineage (NCBI taxonomy): Bacteria > Pseudomonadati > Pseudomonadota > Betaproteobacteria > Burkholderiales > Alcaligenaceae > Pigmentiphaga > Pigmentiphaga sp. GD03639. The sequence goes on along the minus strand of NZ_JAOCLR010000005.1, from coordinate 186,833 downwards.
GCGGGGTTTGAATCAGAGCGCAAGGCGCTCCGATTAGGGCTTACGGGCGGCTGCCCGTAGGGAAGGGCCAAGCAGCGGCAGGGTTGAGCGCCGTTTTCGCGCCCGGCGCAGCCGCGGTGGACGGCGCAGGGGCAGGCTTTTTGGCTGCAGGCTTCTTGGGAGCAGCCTTCTTGGCCGGCGCCTTCTTCGCAGCAGGCTTCTTGGCAGCAGCGGCCTTCTTGGCCGGGGCCTTTTTCGCCGCGGGCTTCTTGGCGGCGGCAGCCTTCTTGGCCGGGGCCTTCTTGGCTGCGACCTTCTTCACTGCGGCTTTCTTAGCCGGAGCCTTCTTGGCCGCAACCTTCTTCACTGCGGCTTTCTTGGCCGGAGCCTTCTTGGCCGCGACCTTCTTCACTGCAGCTTTCTTGGCCGGGGCCTTCTTGGCCGCGACCTTCTTCACTGCGGCTTTCTTGGCCGGGGCCTTCTTGGCCGCAACCTTCTTCACTGCCGCCTTCTTGGCCGGGGCTTTCTTAGCCGGGGCTTTCTTGGCTACCGCTTTCTTCGCGGCCTTCTTGGCTGTCGCCATGGTCTGCTCCTTTACGAGACGTTCAGGGACCCAGAACACGAACCCGCTCGGACCATCCTCACGGGCTATTCATCGGCGCAAGCCCTGCTGGTGAACGAAACCTCAACAGCGGAATCAGTTTGCGCTAATGAATGCTGCACACAGCCATTCGACATACCCCGCAACTGGTGCGACCCATGTCGAATGACTTGGCAGGCGGTTTCCCGCCTGCCGGATGACACCCCCGTTTGCCCGGCCGCCAATGCTTCGTCTTCGACAAAGCAACATGCGCAGGGGCCGGATGGTGCGCTGGGCGAGGGGACCTGCCCCATGCGCCGCGTCTGAACTCATCCGGGCCCTGCCGGGCGCCCGAGGGCGCCTGATCCTGTCTACGTGTGGTCTAGTCCCAGCTCAGCGCCCCGCCGGTCTGGTACTCGATCACACGCGTTTCAAAGAAATTGCGTTCTTTCTTCAAGTCGATCATTTCCGCCATCCACGGGAAGGGGTTCTCTTCCTGCGGGAACAGCGGTTCGATGCCGATCTGCTGGCAGCGGCGGTTGGCGATGAAGCGCAGATACGATTTGAACATCGGCGCATTCAGGCCCAGCACGCCGCGCGGCATGGTGTCTTCGGCGTAAGCGTATTCGAGTTCGACCGCCTTGCGGAAGAGTCCGCGGATTTCCTCGCGGAATTCCGGCGTCCACAGATGCGGGTTCTCGAGCTTGATCGTGTTGATGAGGTCGATGCCGAAGTTGCAGTGCATGGACTCGTCCCGCAGGATGTACATGTACTGCTCGGCCGCGCCGGTCATCTTGTTCTGCCGGCCCAGCGCCAGGATCTGGGTGAAGCCGACGTAGAAGAACAGGCCTTCCATCAGGCATGCGAAGACGATCAGCGACTTCAGCAGGGTCTGGTCGGCCTCCGGCGTGCCCGTCTTGAAGTTCGGGTCGGCGATGGCGTCGATGAAGGGGATCAGGAACTCGTCCTTGGCGCGGATGGACGGAACTTCATTGTAGGCATTGAAGATTTCCGACTCGTCCAGGTCCAGGCTTTCGACGATGTACTGGTAGGCGTGGGTGTGGATCGCTTCCTCGAAGGCCTGGCGCAGCAGGAACTGCCGGCACTCCGGGGCGGTGATGTGGCGATACGTGCCCAGCACGATGTTGTTCGCGGCGAGCGAGTCGGCCGTGACGAAGAACCCCAGGTTGCGCTTGATGATGCGGCGCTCGTCCTCGGTCAGGCCCTCGGGGTTCTTCCACAGCGCGATGTCGCGCGACATGTTGATTTCCTGCGGCATCCAGTGGTTGGCGCAGGTGGCCAGGTATTTTTCCCAAGCCCACTTGTACTTGAACGGGACCAGCTGGTTGACGTCCGTCTGGCCGTTGATGATGCGCTTGTCCGCGATGTTGACGCGACGCGAGGAGGCGGCGCCGGGCGCCGCAGCGCCCGCGGCCAGCGCGACCTCGTCGAACGCGCCGGCGTGTTCGCGCGGCGCGGCGGTGCCCGCCGGCTGCAGGGCCGGCGTGGCGGAGGGGGTGGATACTTCTTCGTCCCAAGACAACATAGATCGACTCCGGTATTCAGCGGGGGTTATTGGCAGGCTTCGCACTCTTCGAAGCCAGGGTCACCCGGCTTCATGGTGCATACCGCCCCGACGATTTCCGGTTCCGGAAGGTTGGTGCCCGCCGCGGACATTCCCGCATTGGACGAGGCCGTGGGCACGGCGTTCAATTCGCCGCCGCGTCCGGTCGATTTTTCAGCGCTGGTCGCACCCAGGGTGCGCAGGTAGTAGGTGGTCTTCAGGCCGCGCTGCCAGGCCAGCTTGTACGTCTCGTCCAGCTTCTTGCCCGATGCGCCCGCCATATAGATATTGAGCGATTGCGACTGGTCGATCCACTTCTGGCGGCGCGCCGCGCATTCCACGAGCCAACGGGGCTCTACCTCGAAGGCCGTCGCATACAGCTTGCGCAGCTCGGGAGGCACCCGGTCGATCTTGGCGAGACTGCCATCGAAGTACTTCAGGTCTGCGATCATCACCTCGTCCCACAGCCCGAGCTTCTTGAGATCACGCACCAAGTAATCGTTGACGATCGTGAATTCGCCGGAGAGATTCGATTTGACGTACAAGTTCTGATAAGTCGGTTCAATGCACGCAGATACGCCAATGATATTGGAAATCGTCGCCGTCGGGGCAATAGCGATGCAGTTCGAATTGCGCATGCCATGCAGTTTGATGCGCTCGCGCAACGCATTCCAGTCCATCGACGCGCTTTCGTCGATGTCGACGTAGCCTCCGCGCTCTTCGCGCAGCAGCTTGATGGAATCCTGCGGAAGAATGCCGCGGTCCCACAGCGAGCCTTCGAACGACGAGTAGCGGCCGCGTTCCTCGGCCAGTTCGGTCGACGCGAGGTAGGCGTAGTAGCACACCGCTTCCATCGAGCGGTCGGCGAATTCGATGGCGGCATCCGACGCGTAGGGCACGCGCATGATGTGCAGCGCATCCTGGAAGCCCATGATGCCCATGCCGACGGGACGATGGCGCAGGTTGGAGTTGCGGGCCTTGTCGACGGCGTAATAGTTGATGTCGATCACGTTGTCGAGCATGCGCATGGCGACGTGGATCGTGCTGCGCAGCTTGTCGTGGTCGAGCTCGACCGTGCCGTCGGCGTTGGTCTTCAAGTGCGCGACGAGGTTGACCGACCCCAGGTTGCAGACCGCGATCTCGGACTCGTTGGTGTTCAGCGTGATCTCGGTGCACAGGTTGGAGCTGTGGACGACGCCGACGTGCTGCTGGGGCGAGCGGATGTTGCAGGGATCCTTGAACGTGATCCACGGGTGGCCGGTCTCGAACAGCATCGAGAGCATCTTGCGCCACAGCGACATGGCCGGGATCTTCTTGAAGAGCTTCAGTTCGCCGCTGGCGACCTTGGCTTCATAGCCCAGGTAGGCCTTCTCGAATTCCTTGCCGACCTTGTCGTGCAGGTCGGGGCAGTCGGACGGCGAGAACAGGGTCCATTCGGCATTGTCCATGACGCGCTTCATGAACAGGTCGGGGATCCAGTTGGCCGTGTTCATGTCGTGGGTGCGGCGGCGCTCGTCGCCGGTGTTCTTGCGCAGTTCGAGGAATTCCTCGATGTCCAGGTGCCACGTCTCGAGGTACGTGCACACGGCGCCCTTGCGCTTGCCGCCCTGGTTGACCGCCACCGCGGTGTCGTTGACCACCTTCAGGAAGGGGACCACGCCCTGGCTTTCGCCGTTGGTGCCCTTGATGTGGCTGCGCAGCGCGCGCACGGGGGTCCAGTCGTTGCCCAGGCCGCCGGCGTACTTGGCCAGCAGCGCGTTTTCCTTGATGGCGTCGTAGATGCTTTCCAGGCTGTCGGCCACCGTGGTCAGGTAGCACGACGACAGCTGCGAGTGCAGGGTGCCGGCGTTGAACAGGGTCGGCGTCGAGCTCATGAAGTCGAACGACGACAGGATGTTGTAGAACTCGATGGCGCGGGCTTCGCGGTCGGTTTCTTCCAGGGCCAGGCCCATCGCGACGCGCATGAAGAAGGCCTGCGGCAGCTCGATGCGGGTGCCCTTGATGTGCAGGAAGTAGCGGTCGTACAGGGTCTGCAGGCCCAGGTAGGTGAACTGCAGGTCGCGCGTATCCTTCAGCGCCGCGCCCAGGCGCGCCAGGTCGAAGGTGGCCAGCTTGGGGTCAAGCAGGCCGCCCTCGATGCCGCGAGCGATGAACTGCGGGAAATATTCGGCGTAACGCGTGGCCATGGCGGCTTGTTCGACCTCCTCGCCCAGCACTTCCTTGCGGATGGTGTGCAGCAAGAGACGTGCCGTGACCGTGCTGTAGGCCGGATCCTTTTCCAGCTGCGAGCGCGCGGCCAGGATGGCGGACTTGAAGATCTCGTCGGTGGAGACGCCGTCGTACAGGTTCTTGACGGTTTCCTTGAAGATGCCCTCGGCCGAGACGAATTCCTCCAGGCCCGAGCACGCGGCCTGGATGATGGCCTGCAGGTGCTGGGGGTCGAGCGGGATGCGCAGGCCGTTCTCGGTGACGTGCACGACCGCCTGGTCGGGCGAGGTGTGCATCAGCGCACGCTGCTGGGCGCGCTTTTCACGGTACAGCACGTAGGCGCGCGCGACGTCATGCTCGCCGGAGCGCATCAGCGCCAGTTCGACCTGGTCCTGGATGTCTTCGATATGGACCGTGCCGCCGCTGGGCTGGCGGCGGACCAGCGCGTGGACGACCTGTTTGGTCAGGCCTTCGACGAGCTCGCGCACACGCGCGGAAGCAGCGCCCTGGCCACCGTTGACGGCCAGGAAGGCCTTGGTCAGCGCGATGGAAATCTTGCCGGGTTCGAATCCGACCACGGCGCCGTTGCGCCGGATGACCTTGTGGTCGGAATACGCGGTCTGGTCGGCTTCGGTCTGTGCGGGCTTGGAAGCTAGCGGCGCAGCGGTCGATTGGGCCGAGGGAGTCGAGAGTTGCATAAGGCCTCCTGGATGCATGAAGGCGCGGGGGGCCGCGCCGGTACTCGGTGTTCTGGGATTTGCAGCGAATATTCTTGATTACAAGGGCGTCAGGCCGCGCCGGAGCGCGGCTTGGGGCCTAACGACGAGGTGCGCGGCAGTGGCCGCCGCACATCCGGGCTGGTCTGGATAAGCCATGTTTTCCCCCTCCCTTGCAGCGCGGGCACTACATCTAGTGGTGTGTGACCGGCAAGGCACTAATTCTAGGGGGGTGCAGATTGTACGGCAAGTGTCAAAATGTTGCTGGCGGAGAGAATCCGGCGCTCGCATAGGCAAATCGGGCTCTATTTATTAGACAGCCAGCAACCATGCGTGTTTCACGACGAAAGGTGCACGAGGCACGCGTGAAATGCGGCGTTTGCAGCGCGTGAAACAGAGCGGGCGCGGGCTGGGCGTGGGCGGGCCGGGGTTGGCGAGGGCGAGATTCTACAGGAGGGGAAGGGCGGTCCAGCCCGTTTCCCGGCCGTAGCGGGCCCAGTCGAAGGCGGGGCCGGGGTCGGTCTTGCGGCCGGGGGCGATGTGCTCGTGGCCGCGGACGGCCTGCAGGGGGTAGCGGGCGCGCAGGGCCGGGGTGAGCCAGGCCAGGGCGCGGTACTGGGCGTCGGTGAAGGGCACGGTGTCGCAGCCTTCGAGTTCGATGCCGATGGAGAAGTCGTTGCAGCGTTCGCGGCCGTCGTGGCAGGAGACGCCGGCGTGCCAGGCCCGGCGGTCGGTGCTGGCGAACTGGACGATGGCGCCGTTGCGGTCGATCAGGAAGTGGGCCGAGACCTTCAGGCCGCGCAGGCAGTCGAACCAGGGGTGGGCATCGCAATCGAGGGTGTTGGTGAACAGGGCCTCGACGTAGGGGCCGCCGAATTCGCCGGGCGGCAGGCTGATGTTGTGCAGGACCAGCAGCGAGATTTCCGTGCCGGGGGGCCGCTCGTCGGTGTTGGGGGAAGGGACCCGGCGCACGGCGGGGTGGTCGATCCAGCCCTGGCCGTCCAGCCGCGCGGCGACGTTCATTTGCCGGGACCCTTCAGCGAGTGGGCCAGGCTGCAATAGTTATAGCCCTTGCGCCGCACGGCTTCGGACGGCGGCAGGTGGATGCCGCAATGGGCGCAGCGCACCATGCCGTCGGCCGGGAAGCGGCTGGCGTCGGCCCGACGCGATTCGCGGCGGTGGCCCTTGACCGCGCTGCGGGCGGCGATGCGGGCCACCAGCAGGGCGACCACGATGACGAACACCCAGAAAAGTAGCTTGCCCATGGTGGTTGGGGGTCCTGGTTTCTAGCGGTGCAGGATGAACTCGAGCACGAACCGGGTGCCGGTGTAGGCCAGCAGCAGGAAGGCGAAGCCGACCAGCGTCCAGCGCAGCGCGATGCGGCCGCGCCAGCCCCAGACCTGGCGTCCCAGCAGCAGCAGGCCGAAGGTCAGCCATGAGAGCAGCGTGAAGACGGTCTTGTGGTCCAGGGGCAGCGCGGTGCCCGACAGCGACTCGGAGATGACGATGCCGCTGATGACGGCCAGGGTCAGCAGCACGAAGCCGACCCAGATCAGCCGGAACAGCAGGCGTTCGAGCACCAGCAGGGGCGGCACGGCGTCGAACAGGCGGGCGTAGACCCGGGCCGAGTGCCGGGGCTGGGGCGGGTTGCTGGCCGAGATGTCGTGCAGGCGCCGGTCGGCCGAGGCCATCAGCAGCGCGTGCAGGGCGGCGATGGTGATCATGCTGTAGGCGGCCAGCGCGATGGCCAGGTGCACGCGCAGCCAGCCGCTGTCGGCATGGGCGATGACGCGGCCCTCGGGAAAGACCACGGGCAGCACGGTGCCGATCACGCCCAGCGGCATCAGCCAGAGCCGCAGGCCGTCGATGGCCACCCACAGGCTTTCGGCCCAGAAGACGACCAGGCCCAGCCACAGCGCGGCCGAGATGCCCAGAGCGAAGCCCAGCTTCAGGTTGCCGTCCCCCAGCATGGCCTGCTGGACCGCCAGGCCGTGCAGGATCAGCACCAGCGCCAGCCCCAGGCGCTCGGCGGAGCCGGTCCGGGGTTCGGGGTGCGACGAGACGGCTCGCCACGCGAATACCGTCAACAAGGCGTAACCGGCCGCAGCCAGTGCGTGCAATACAATTCCCATATCCATGGAAGTGTAAGCGAATCCCATTCATGCTCGATAACCTTACCGCCCGCCTGTCGCGCGTCGTCAAGACCCTGAAGGGGGAAGCGCGCCTGACCGAGGCGAATACGCAGGAAATGCTGCGCGAAGTCCGTCTGGCGCTGCTGGAAGCCGACGTGTCCCTGCCGGTCGTGCGCGAGTTCGTCGCGCGGGTCAAGGAAAAGGCGTTGGGCGAGGACGTCATGGGCAGCCTGACGCCCGGCCAGGCGCTGGTGGGCGTGGTCCACAAGGAACTCACCGCCCTCATGGGCGGCGACCTCGGACCCCACGCGAGCGAGCTGTCGCTGGCCCAGCAGCCCCCCGCCGTGATCCTGATGGCGGGCCTGCAGGGCTCGGGCAAGACCACCACCACCGGCAAGCTGGCCCGCTGGCTGGCCGAAGGCGGCCATGTCCAGAACGGCCGCAAGACGGGCAAGAAGAAGGTGCTGGTGGTCAGCGCCGACGTCTACCGTCCCGCCGCCATCGAGCAGTTGAAGACCGTGGCCGCGCAGGCCGGCGTCGACTTCCTGCCCTCGTCGGCCGACCAGGCGCCCGAGGCCATCGCCCGCAACGCGCTCGACCATGCCCGCAAGCACCATTACGACGTGCTGATCGTCGATACGGCCGGCCGCCTGGGCATCGACGAGGCGCTGATGAACGAGATCCGCGCGCTGCATGCCCTGCTCGAGCCGATCGAGACCCTGTTCGTGGTCGACGCCATGCTGGGCCAGGACGCGGTCAACGTGGCCAAGGCCTTCAACGACGCCCTGCCGCTGACCGGCGTGGTCCTGACCAAGCTGGATGGCGATGCGCGCGGCGGCGCCGCGCTGTCGGTGCGCCACGTCACCGGCAAGCCGCTGAAGTTCGTCGGCGTGTCCGAGAAGCTGTCCGGCCTCGAGCCCTTCCATCCCGAGCGCATGGCGCAGCGGGTGCTGGGCATGGGCGACATCCTGTCGCTGGTCGAGGAAGCCCAGCGCGCGATCGACGTGGACGAGGCGCAGAAGCTGGCCGCCAAGCTCAAGTCGGGCGACAAGTTCGACCTGAACGATTTCCGCGCCCAGATCGCGCAGATGAAGAACCTGGGCGACATGGGCTCGCTGCTGGAGAAGCTGCCGGCGCAATTCTCGCAGGCGGCCTCGCAAATCGACAGCAAGCAGGCTGGCAAGCAGATCCGGCGCATGGAAGGCATCCTGAACTCCATGACCGAGCTCGAGCGTGCCAAGCCCGAGCTGATCAAGGCCTCGCGCAAGCGCCGCATCGCCACCGGCGCCGGCGTGCAGGTGCAGGAGGTCAACCGCATGCTGTCGCAGTTCGAGCAGATGCAGGCCATGATGAAGCAGATGAAAAAAGGCGGCATGGCCAAGATGATGCGCGCCATGGGCGGCATGAAGGCGCTGCGCGGCATGAAAGGCTTGCCTGGACTCAAGTAAAGCCCCGACAATCGCGGTTCCGTGGTCCCGTCTCCAGGAACGATGAGCGCAGCGCCGCAGCCAGGCCGTCTAGTGTGGGATGCCGCAGCCGGCGACGGCCGCCTGTCGGTCGAGGGCGACTGGTCGCTGGCGGGCTTCGAGGCCCTGCGCCGCGAGACCGCCCGTTTCGATGCGGTCCCCCAGGTGCGCGTGCTGGACCTCAGCCGGCTGGGCGTCCTGGACACCGCGGGCGCCGCGCTGCTGGTCGACCTGCTGGGCGCGGAGCGCCTGCCCGGGTTGCTGGCCTCCGGCCCCCCGGTGGAGGCATCGCGCCGCGCCTTGCTCGACACCATCATCCGCGCCCAGGGCGCGGTCCAGCAATGCAAGCCACCCGAGCCGCCGTCGCCGGTGGCCGAGCTGCTGTGCCACGTGGGCGAAGCCGCCGAGCAGTTCTGGAAGCACGCCGCGGGCCTGTGCGGGTTCATCGGCCTGACGCTCGAAAGCCTGGGCCGTTCGCTGGTGCGTCCGCGCACGTGGCGACTCACGGCCACCGTCGCCCAGATCGAGCAGATCGGACTGAACGCCGTTCCCATCATCGCCTTGCTGACTTTCCTGGTCGGCGCCGTCGTGGCCTTCCTGGGCGCCACGGTGCTGCGGGACTTCGGCGCCACGCTCTATACGATCAACCTGGTCGGCTTCGCCTTCCTGCGCGAGTTCGCCGTGCTGCTGACCGCCATCCTGATGGCGGGCCGGACCGCCAGCGCCTTCACCGCGCAGATCGGCTCGATGAAGGCCAACGAGGAAATCGACGCCATCCGGGCCCTCGGGCTCGACCCCATCAACATGCTGGTGCTGCCGCGCGTGCTGGCCATGCTGGTGTCGCTGCCCGTGCTGACCTTCATGTCCATGCTGACCGGCATCGCCGGCGGCATGGTGGTCTGCGCCTGGAGCCTGGACATCCCGCCGTCGCTGTTCCTGTCCACCCTGCGCGAGAGCCTGGACGTGCGGCATTTCTACGTGGGCATCGTCAAGGCGCCGATCCTGGCCTTCATCATCGCCGTGATCGGCTGCCTGGAGGGCTTCAAGGTCAGCGGCAGCGCCCAGTCCGTGGGCGAGCACACCACCTCCAGCGTCGTGCAGGCGATCTTCATGGTGATCCTGATCGACGCGCTGGCGGCGCTGTTCTTCATGGAGATGGGATGGTGACGGCCGACGAACCCATCGTGCGCGTGCGCGGGCTGGTCAACCGCTTCGGCGCCCAGACCGTGCACGAAGGGCTGGACCTGGACATCCGCCGGGGCGAGATCCTGGGCGTGGTGGGCGGGTCGGGCTCGGGCAAGTCGGTGCTGCTGCGTTCCATCGTGGGGCTGCGGCGGCCGACCGCCGGCAGCGTGCAGGTGTTCGGCCAGGCGCTGGACGAGCTGTCCCCCGAGCTGCGTTCGCGCCAGGAGCGCCGGATGGGGGTGCTGTTCCAGCGCGGCGCGCTGTTCTCCTCGCTGTCCGTGACCGAGAACGCCGCGCTGCCGCTGATCGAGCACGCGGGCCTGGCGCGGCCCGAGGCCGAGCGGCTGGCGCGGCTCAAGCTGGCGCTGGCGGGCCTGCCGGTCGAGGCCGGCGCCAAGTCCCCGGCCTCGCTGTCGGGCGGCATGGTCAAGCGGGCGGCGCTGGCGCGCGCCCTGGCGCTGGATCCCGACCTGCTGTTCCTGGACGAGCCCACGGCGGGACTGGATCCGATCGGCGCGGCCGCCTTCGACGACCTGATCCGCACCTTGCGGGACGCGCTGGGGTTGACCGTGTTCCTGGTCACGCATGATCTGGATACGCTCTACGCCATTTGCGACCGGGTGGCGGTGCTGTCGCAGCGCAAGGTGCTGGTGGTGGACCGGCTGGAAGTGGTGGAGCGGGTCGACGATCCGTGGATACAGGAGTATTTCCAGGGGCCGCGCGGACGCGCGGCGTCGCGGGCGGCCGAACGGCCGCGCAAGGAGGAGTAGATGGAAACCCGGGCGCATCATGTCGTGATCGGCCTGTTCCTCGTCATCGCGGTGACGGGGGCCCTGCTGTTCGCGCTGTGGCTGGCCAAGAGCCATTCGGACGCCAGCGTGGCGCAGTTCGACATCGTGTTCAACGAAGCGGTCAACGGACTGTCCGAGGGCAGCGCCGTCATGTACAGCGGCATCAAGGTGGGCGACGTGGCGCGGCTGCGGCTCGATCCCGTGGACCCGCGCAAAGTGGTGGCGCGGATACGGATCGCCAGCGACGTGCCGGTCAAGGAGGACACGGTGGCGCGCCTGCGCCTGACCGGCGTCACCGGTACCTCGGTGATCCAACTCGGCAGCGGCACGCCCGAGAGCCCGCGCCTTCTGCCCAAGGGCGACGAGGTGCCGGTCATCGTGGCCCTGCCGTCGCCCATCACCCAGCTGCTGGCGGGCGGCGAGGACCTGATGCTGAACATCAACGAGATGGTCGCCAGCGCGCGCCAGATCATGTCGCCCCAGAATGCCCGGCAGATCAGCCGCATCCTGGAACATCTCGAGGAAAGCACCGCCGAGCTGGCCGCGCAGCGCGAGGGCTTCGCGAAGCTGAGCGGGCAACTGGGCGAGATCGGCCGGCAGACGTCCGAGGCCCTGGCCAAGGCCAACTCGCTGATGACGCACACCGACGAACTGGTCGGCTCGCAGGGGAAGGACACCATGCAGAGCGCCCAGCAGGCCATGGCCTCGTTGGCGCGCGCCAGCGACAGCATCGACCGGCTGGTGCAGGAGAATCGCGGCGCGCTGGGCAGCGGCGCCCAGAGCCTGAGCGAGCTGGGCGGCGCGCTGCGCGAGATGCAGGCGACGATGGCGTCGCTGCGGGCCATCACCCGCCGCCTCGAGGACAATCCGGCCGACTACCTGCTGGGCCGCGAACAACCCAAGGAGTTCACCCCATGAGACGCGCGGGCGCAATCATCCGTTGGGCGGGCATGTCGCTGGCGGTGCTGGCTTCGGCGTGCACGCTGCTGCCGGAACAGAAGACGGTCGACATCTACCGGCTGCCGGCCACGCAGGCGGCGCCTGCGCCGGGAGGCAGGGCCCAGGCCTGGTCGCTGCGCATACGCAGCCCCCATGCCAACGCCGTGCTGGACAGCGCGCGCATCGCCGTCATCGTCCAGGGCGACCAGATCAGCACCTATGGCGGAGCGCGCTGGACCGACGCGCCGCCGACCCTGGTGCGCACCCGCCTGGCGCAGGCCTTCAGGCTGGACGGCCGCGTCGCGTCGGTGTCGACCACCGACAGCAACGTGCGCGCGGACCTGGAGCTGGACAGCGACCTGCGGGCCTTCCAGAGCGAATACCGCGGCGCGGTGCCCCATGCGGTCGTCAGCCTGGACGTGCGGTTGATCTCGACCTCGACGCGGCGCGTGGTGGCCTCGCGCAGCTTCGAGGTCGCGCAGCCGGCAGGCGGGGTCCAGGTGCCGGCCGTGGTGTCGGCCTTCGGCCTGGCCACCGACGCGCTGGCCGCGCAGGTGGTCCAGTGGGCGGTGGAGCAGGGGGCCGCGGTTCAATCCGGCAGGCCGGAGTAATCGCCGCCCGTACCGGGATTGTGGACGTCCTTTTTTGTGGATACCATCAACTATATGGTTGATTTAATCAATCATATACGGGCGCCCGCCAGCGGCGCCGATGACCACATGGCCAAGGAGACGTTCGATGATCGTTCTGGAAAGGGTGGGGCGCAGGGTCGGAGGAGTGTTCTGCATGGCGGCGGCCGCTTGGGCGGGAGGAAGCGCCGGAGCCGCCGAACCGCCCGCGGCGGGATTTCCGGGGCGCACGGTCCAGGTGATCGTGCCCTATCCGCCGGGCGGCCTGACCGACGGACTGGTCAGGCAGTTGGCGGCCGAGCTGGGCCAGTCATGGAAGCAGAGCGTGGTCGTGGAAAACCGGGGCGGCGGCGGCACGACCATAGGCACCGCGCAGGTGGCCCGTGCTCAGCCTGATGGCCATACCCTGCTGTTCACCAGCACGGGCCTGGTCACCAACCAGATCCTGATGAAATCGCTGCCCTACGAGGCGGACGCCCTGGCGCCCGTGGCGATGGGCGGCACCGCGCCCAACGTGCTGTACGTGCGGCCCGGGCTGCCCGTCCGGTCGGTGGCCGAACTGGTGGCCTATGCGAAGGCCCGGCCCGGCGAGGTGAAGTTCGCCTCGACCGGGAACGGTTCGAGCCCGCACCTGACGGCCGAGCTGCTGGCGTCCCGCGCGGGCATTTTCATCCTGCACGTGCCTTACAAGGGGGCGGGGCCAGCCTTGACCGACCTGCTGGCCGGCCATGTCGATGCCATGTTCCACTTCCCCGCGTCCCTTGCCCTGGCCAGGCAGGGCAAGCTGCGGGCGCTGGCGGTGGCCGCCGACGAGCGCCTGGCCGACGCGCCGGACCTGCCCACCGTGGTGCAGGCGGGCGTGCCGGGCGTGGTATCCGGAAGCTGGTTCGGCTTCTTCGTGCCGTCCGCGACGCCGGAGGCGATCCAGGACAAGATCCATCGCGACGTGGCGCAGGCCCTGCGGGCGCCTGCGGTGCAGCGCTACATGCAGGAGTCGGGACTGGTGTCCCCGCCCATGTCGCGCGCCCAGTTCTCGGCCTTCATCGAGCACGAGCGCGACAAGTGGGCCGAGGTCATCCGGACGCGCAACATCCGGCTGGAATAGCGGCGGTCAGTTGGCCTGCGCCAGCCGGGCCAGCGTGGCGGCCAGCGCTTCGCCCACGGGGATCTTGGCGGCCGCTTCGTCGCGGCGGCCCTGCAGTTCGATCTGCCCCTCCTTCAGGCCGCGGTCGCCGATGGTGACGCGCACCGGCACGCCGATGAGCTCCCAGTCGGCGAACATCACGCCCGGGCGTTCGTCGCGGTCGTCCAGGATCGCGTCGACGCCGGCTTCCTTCAGGCCTTCGTAGAGCTTGGTCGCGGCTTCGCGCACCGCTTCGCTCTTGCCCCAGCCCACCGGGCAGACGACCACCTCGAACGGCGCCAGCGCGCGCGGCCAGATGATGCCGCGCCCGTCGTGATGCTGTTCGATGGCGGCGCCCAGCAGGCGCGTGACGCCTATGCCGTAGCAGCCCATCTGCAGCAGCGCGGGCTTGCCGGTCTCGTCCAGGTAGGTGGCCTTGAGCGCCTCGGAATACTTGGTGCCCAGGAAGAACACATGGCCGACCTCGATTCCGCGCTGGATCGCCAGCGGGCCGCTGCCGTCCGGCGACGGGTCTCCGTCGACGACGTTGCGCAGGTCGGCCACCAGGTCGGGCTCGGGCAGGTCGCGTCCCCAGTTCACCCCCACGTAGTGGTGGTCGGCCTGGTTGGCGCCGGTGACGAAGTCGTGCAGGTTGGCAACGGTGCGATCGGCCACCACCTTGACCGGCTTGGCGGTGCCCACGGGCCCGATGAAGCCCGGCACGCAGCCGAAGTGCTCGACGATCTCGGCATCGGTGGCGAAGCGGTAGCCACGGTCCAGGCCGGGGATCTTGCCGGCCTTGATCTCGTTCAGTTCATGGTCGGCGCGCACCAGCAGCAGCCAGATCTGGACCGGCTTGCCGGGCTCTTCCGGTTCGACCGCCAGCGCGAGGGATTTCACGTGGCTGGCCAGCGGCAGGCCCAGCATCTGGGCCACGGCTTCGCACTTGGCGGCGCCGGGGGTCGGGGTTTTCTCCAGGGCCCGGCCGGGCGCCGCGCGCTGGGCGACCAGGCAGGGGGCCTCGGCCAGCTCGATGTTGGCGGCGTACTGCGTGGCCGGGTTGTAGACGATGAGGTCCTCGCCGGTGTCGGCGATGACCTGGAATTCATGGCTGCGCGTGCCGCCGATGGAGCCGGTGTCGGCCGCCACGGCGCGGAAGGTCAGCCCCATGCGGGTGAAGATGCGCATGTATGCGTCGTACATGGCGTCGTAGCTCTTCTGGGCGCCGGCTTCGTCGCGATCGAAGGAATAGGCGTCCTTCATCGTGAACTCGCGGCCCCGCATGACGCCGAAACGCGGCCGGCGCTCGTCGCGGAACTTGGTCTGGATGTGGTAGAAATTCTTGGGAAGCTGGCGCCAGCTGTGGATCTCGTTGCGGGCGATGTCCGTGATGACCTCTTCCGAGGTCGGCTGCAGCACGAAGTCGCGGCCGTGGCGGTCCTTCATGCGCAGCAGCTCGGGGCCGTACTGTTCCCAGCGGCCCGATTCCATCCACAGCTCGGCGGGCTGCACCACCGGCATCAGCAGCTCGAGCGCGCCGGCGCGGTTCATTTCCTCGCGGATGATGGCCTCGACCTTGCGGATGACCCGCAGGCCGATGGGCATATAGTTGTAGATGCCGCCGGCCAGCTTGCGGATCATGCCCGCACGGGTCATGAGCTGGTGGCTGACGATCTCGGCGTCGGACGGTGCTTCCTTGAGGGTGCCGATATGGAACTGCGATGCGCGCATTGCGGTGCTCACGTGGGTGGATACGAGTTCGGCCCCCTGGGCCTATAATTGACTCAATTGTATGAGAATCGCTGGGGTGGCTCATGCTGGATCGTGAAGGTTACCGTCCCAACGTCGGCATCATCCTCGTCAACCAGAAGAACGAGGTCTTCTGGGGCAAGCGCGTCAACGAACATTCCTGGCAGTTCCCGCAGGGCGGCATCAAGCACGGTGAAAGCCCTGTCCAGGCGATGTTCCGCGAGCTCCACGAAGAAGTGGGCCTGCGGCCCGAGCATGTCCGCATATTGGGTAGAACACGCGACTGGTTGCGCTATAACGTGCCCGAACACTTCGTCAGGCGTGAATGGCGCGGGCACTACAAAGGTCAGAAGCAGATCTGGTTCCTGCTTCGGATGCAGGGGCGCGATTGCGACGTCTGCCTGCGGGCGTCGTCGCATCCGGAGTTCGACGCGTGGCGCTGGAGTTCCTACTGGGTTCCGCTGGAATCGGTCATCGAGTTCAAGCGCGACGTCTATACGCTGGCCTTGAACGAGCTTGCGGTCGTGCTCTTCCGCCGGAACCACGAGACCCGGTACCTGCGCCAGCACATCGGTTCGCACCGGCGCGGCCAGGGCGAACCGCAGGCGTCCCTGTCCAAGGAAGCGCCCGAGGTCTGACCCTCGCGACTCCGCCGCGAGGGTTCGGGTATCGTGTCGGGTGCAACCTGTATATGGAAAACACTTATGCCTAGTCAGTTCGCCGGGGCGCGTCCTGCCCGCCGGCCCCTGCGCGCCGCCGCCTGGGCCGGCGCCGGATGCCTGACCCTGCTTCTTGCCGCCTGCGGCAGCCAGCCGCGAGGCGAGGGCAACTACCTGCTGGACGACATCGATGCCCAGCGCACCTTGCCCGATGCCGGATGGGAAGCCCTGAAGTCGGAATTGCCGCCCGTGCCCACCGAGGCCGACGTGCTGCCCGTGGAAAACCTGTCGCGCAACGAACGTTTCCGCTTCGGCGTGGATCCGCGCTCCATCCAGATCGCCCCGGGGCTGATCGTGCGCTATACGCTGCGCGCGGTCAGCGACATGGGGGCCGAGAACATCTCGTACGAGTCGGTCCGTTGCGGGACGCGCGAGTGGCGCACGGTGGCGCTGTACCGGCCCGGTGCCGGCTGGCAGCGCCCGGTGCACGACGAGTGGCGCCCCTTGCTTCCCAATACGATCCAGCACCTGCTGCGCAACGGCGTGCTCTGCTCGGGCGGCGGCCCGGCCGGCGCCAAGGCGTCGGACCTGGCCTATCGCGTGCGCCACTGGGACCGCTACGCCGACGCCATGGCGGGCCGCAACACGCAGTGACCGGCATGCGGGCGGGCGGATGATCCCGCCTGGGCCGCCGTCAGCAGCCGACCAGCGTCACGGTGATGCGCCTGCGGTGCGGGCGCCGGCGGTGTTCCCACAGGTAGACGCCCTGCCAGGTTCCCAGCGCCAGGTCGCCGCCGGCCAGCGGCAGCGTCACGCTTGCCGCGGTCAACGCCGCCCTGACGTGGGCCGGCATGTCGTCCGGGCCTTCGGCATCGTGCGCATACAGCGGATCGCCGTCCGGGACCAGGCGTGAAAAATAGCGTTCCAGGTCGGCCAGCACGTCGGGATCGGCGTTTTCGGTCACCAGCAGCGAACAACTGGTGTGGTGGGCGAAGACGTGCGCCACGCCGGCATTCATGCCGCTTTCCCGCGCGTGGCGCCGGACGTGCCCGGTGATTTCGATCAGGCGGCGGCCGGGCGTCTCGATGGTGAAGGCGTGCTGGGCCACGAGGGCTGGAGAGGTTTTCATGGCGCGGGCATCCTGCGTGCACAAACAAAAACGCACAGCCTGAGCTGTGCGCTTGCGTGCCTGGCTACAGGCTTGTCGACCAGATCAATGGTCGGGGCGAGAGGATTCGAACCTCCGACTCCTGCGTCCCGAACGCAGTACTCTACCAGGCTGAGCTACGCCCCGACTTGTCGGTCCGGCCTGCCGGCTACGGGCTGTACAACTTGCCCGGCAGGCCGTCTTGCTTTTTTCAGCGATCTCGGTTGATCGCGAAAGCGCAGAATTCTAGCAGAGAATCCCGGAAAGCGGAAACGGGGTAGCCGGAAATCGCCGTGATCGCCGCGTCCGCCTCGATCCGGGCCCGGGCGCGGGTGTAGTCCAGGGCGTCCGATTCCCGGATCGCGGCGGCGACGGCGGCGAAATCGCCTTCGCCGTTTTCGATCGCGGTGCGCACCAGTGTCTGCTGCGCCGGCGTGCCCACGTCCAGCAGGCGGATCAGCGGCAGCGTGGGCTTGCCTTCGCGCAGGTCGTCGCCCAGGTTCTTGCCCAGCGCCTCGGCCTCGCCGCTGTAGTCGAGCACGTCGTCGATCAGCTGGAATGCCGTGCCGGCGCGCCGGCCGTATTCCGCCGCCGCGGCTTCCTGGTCGGGCGTGGCGCCGGCCAGCACCGCGGCCAGCTGGGCCGAGGCCTCGAACAGCCGGGCGGTCTTGTAGCGCACCACCTGCAGATAGCGCTCCTCGGTCACCAGGGGGTCGTGCACGTTCAGCAGTTGCAGCACCTCGCCCTCGGCAATGACGTTGGTGGCATCGGCCAGGATCTGCATGACGCGGACCGAGCCGGTCTCGACCATCATCTGGAACGAGCGGGAATGCAGGAAGTCGCCCACCAGCACGCTGGCGGCGTTGCCGAAGACCGCGTTGGCCGTGGCGCGGCCCCGCCGCAGCGCCGATTCGTCGACCACGTCGTCGTGCAGCAGCGTGGCCGTATGGATGAATTCCACCACCGCGGCCAGCAAATGATGCTGCTGCCCCTCGTATCCCAGCGCCCGGGCGACCATCAGCAGCAGGGCAGGCCGCATCCGCTTGCCGCCCGCGCCTATGATGTAGTCGGCGATGGTGCGGATGAGCGGGACGTCGGAGTCGAGTCGTGCCCGGATGACGGCATCGACGCGCTGCATGTCGTCGGCAATGGGGGCGAACAGGGTCGGCAGGCTCAAGGGGAATCCGTGGGTAGACTGGCCGTTGCCGGCCAGGTGTGCAACAAAAGCCGAGATGCAACAACCGGCGGCATGGCGTACAGAGAGGCCCGCGAGCGGGCGGCGGCGCCCGAAAGCGCCGTGGCAACGAAATTATACCGGGGCTGTGCGCGGGGCGATGCCGGGATTGACGCCGCGGTACAACTCCGGTTATAGTCTATGGTTCGACCCCCATTGGGGGTTCGAGCTTTGAACAATCCAAGAGGTCATCCCATGTACGCGGTCATAAAAACCGGTGGCAAGCAGTATCGCGTTGCCGCTGGCGAAAAACTGAAGATAGAACAGATACCGGCAGACATCGGGCAAGAGATCACGCTGGACCAGGTCCTGGCAGTGGGCGAAGGCGATCAACTCAAGATCGGCGCGCCTCTTCTGTCCGGTGCCGTGGTCACGGCCAAGGTTCTTGCACACGGTCGCCACGACAAGGTCCGCATCTTCAAGATGCGTCGGCGCAAGCACTACCAGAAGCGCCAAGGCCACCGTCAAAACTACACCGAAATCCAGATCGGCACCATTTCCGCCTGATGGGAGCCCGGCGCGGCCGGGCACCGGAATGTAGGCAAGAATCGGTAACGAACAAGCAGGAGTGCAAACATGGCACAGAAAAAGGGCGGCGGTTCCACACGGAACGGCCGCGACTCAGAAGCGAAACGCCTGGGCGTCAAGGCCTACGGCGGTGAATTGATCCCGGCTGGCTCGATCATCGTGCGCCAGCGCGGCACCCGTTTCCACCCCGGCGTCAACGTCGGCGTGGGCAAGGACCACACCCTGTTCGCGCTGGTCGACGGCCGCGTGCAGTTCGCGGTCAAGGGCGCCCTGCGCAAGCATACCGTCTCGATCGATCCTGTGTAAGTAATAGACCCCCCTACGCGCTGACGCGCGCCCAGCATGGTGAGCCCCCAGCCGCTGCGCGGCAGCCCCCCGAGGGGGCCGGGGCCCGCCTTGGGGCGGCCCGGCGCCGGGCCCCGAGGGGCGGCACTGGCGGACCGGCGGAGCCGGATCCGCTGTGCCCTGGATCTGGGCTTGGCTTCGTGGGGTAGGGTATGTGGTCACGGGGAGCCTTGGCTCCCCGGAAAAATAGCGCCGCCGCGCGATGTTACGCGTGGGGGCTTTTTTTTATGATCGCGCTAGTATTGGCACTTGCACGGTCATTTCTTTTGAATCTTTGAAACCCCGCCGCCGCGCCTCCCGGGATGCGGTGGATCCGGCTTTGCCGGTCCACCCGCATCGCCCCTGGGGGGCGCGCGAAGCGCGTAGGGGGGGGCATGAAATTCGTCGACGAAGCCACCATCGAGGTAGTTGCCGGCAAGGGCGGCAATGGCGTGGCGAGCTTTCGCCGCGAGAAATTCATTCCCTTCGGCGGACCCGATGGCGGTGATGGCGGGCGGGGCGGCAGTGTCTACGCCGTGGCCGACCGCAACATCAATACGCTGATCGACTACCGCTACGCCCGTCTGCACCGCGCCCAGAACGGCGAGCAGGGCAGCGGTTCCGACCGCTATGGCGCCGGCGGCAGCGACATCACGCTGCGCATGCCGGTGGGCACCATGGTCTACGACGCCGAGACCAACGAGCTGCTGTTCGACCTGGCTACCCATGGCCAGAAGGTCGTGCTGGCCGCCGGCGGCAACGGCGGCCTGGGCAACCTGCACTTCAAGTCCAGCACCAACCGCGCGCCGCGGCAGTTCACCCACGGCCGCCCGGGCGAACAGCGCAAGCTGCGGCTGGAGCTGAAGGTGCTGGCCGACGTCGGCTTGCTGGGCATGCCCAACGCCGGCAAGTCCACGCTGATCCGCAAGCTGTCGAACGCCCGGCCCAAGGTGGCCGACTACCCGTTCACCACCTTGCATCCGAACCTGGGCGTGGTGCGCACCGATGCCGAACGCAGCTTCGTGATCGCCGACATTCCCGGGCTGATCGAGGGCGCGTCCGAGGGCGCCGGGCTGGGGCACCAGTTCCTGCGCCACCTGTCGCGCACGCGCCTGCTGCTGCACCTGGTGGACGTGGCGCCCATGGATCCCACGGTGGACCCCGTGCACGAGGCGCGTGCCATCGTCGAGGAATTGCGCCGCTACGACCCGGCCCTGTACGAGAAGCCGCGCTGGCTGGTGCTCAACAAGGTCGACATGGTGGACGACCCGCAGGGCCTGAAAGAGGCGTTCTGCCTGGAGTTCGGCTGGGACGGCCCGGTATTCTGCATTTCCGCGCTGGCCGGCGACGGTACCCAGGAACTGGCCTGGGCCGTCCAGAACTGGCTGGACGAGCAGCGCGAGGCCGAGCAGGCCTTCGACGAGGACCCGCGCTTCGTCGAAACCCAGGCGTCCGCGGCCAAGCCGGCGCCCGTCCGCCGCCGCCCGCCGCGCCGTGCGCCGGCCGATGGCGGTGACGCGGGGCCGCAGACGCCCGAAGATGCCCCCGACGACGGCGGCGATGCCGGCGGCGAAGGCGGCGATGGTGGTGGCGACGGCGATTGAGTTCCACGATGAATAGCACTTCCGTGATCGCCGCCGCCCGGCGGCTCGTGATCAAAGTAGGCTCCTCGCTGGTCACCGACGAGGGACGCGGCCTGGACCGGCGGGCGCTGCTGCGCTGGGCCGGGCAGATCGCGCACCTGCGCGCGCTGGGCAAGGAAGTCGTCCTGGTCTCCAGCGGCGCCATCGCGGAAGGCATGCTGCGCCTGGGCTGGGACAAGCGGCCCACGCTGGTACCCGAACTGCAGGCGGCCGCGGCGGTCGGCCAGATGGGCCTGGCGCAGGCCTACGAAAGCGTATTCGCCGAACATGCGCTGCATACCGCGCAGATCCTGCTGACCCATGAGGACCTGTCGGACCGCACGCGCTACCTGAACGCGCGGTCGACGCTGTTCACGCTGCTGCGCCTGGGCGTGGTGCCCATCATCAACGAGAACGACACGGTGGTCACCGACGAGATCAAGTTCGGCGACAACGACACCCTGGGCGCGCTCGTGACCAACCTGATCGAGGCGGACGCCCTGATCATCCTGACCGACCAGGCCGGGTTGTATTCGGCCGATCCGCGCAAGCATCCCGACGCGAAGTTCGTGTCGCATGCGCGCGCGGGCGATCCCGAACTGGAGTCCATGGCCGGCGGCGCCGGCAGCAGCCTGGGCAAGGGCGGGATGCTGACCAAGATCCTGGCCGCCAAGCGGGCGGCCGGCAGCGGCGCGCATACCGTGATCGCGTCGGGCCGAGAACCGGACGTGCTGGTGCGGCTGGCCGGCGGAACCTGCATAGGGACCGAACTGCGCGCCTCGCTGCCGCTGTTGTCGGCGCGCAAGCAATGGATCGCCGACCACCTGCAACTGCGCGGACGCGTCACCGTGGACGAGGGAGCGGCCCTGGCGCTGACCCGCGACCACAAGAGCCTGCTGCCCATAGGCGTGACCGCGGTCGAGGGCGAGTTCGAGCGCGGCGACGTCGTGGCCTGCGTGGACGCCTCCGGCAAGGAACTGGCGCGCGGGCTGATCAACTACTCCTCCGGTGCGACCCGCCGCATCATGCGCCAGCCCTCGAGCCGGATCGAGGCGCTGCTGGGCAGCATGGAAGAGCCCGAGCTCATGCATCGGGACAACATGGTCATCCGCTGACCGCGATTCTCCGTATATCGACGGCAACAACCCAGGCACGGGGGCGACGTTCCGATGGACGTCGTCCCCGTGCCTCTGTTATTTTGTGTACGCTGTACACATTTGTCGTCCCCACCCATCCACCATGCCGCGTGCCGGCATGAGGAGCTCATCCGTGACTGCCGACCTAGACCGCCGCAAACGCTGGCTGGCCCTGATGGTGCTGTGCCTGGGCGTGCTGATGATCGTGCTCGACACGACGATCGTCAACGTGGCGCTGCCTTCCATCCGCGATGACCTGAAGTTCTCCGAGACCGCGCTGGTCTGGGTGGTAAACGCCTACATGCTGACTTTCGGCGGCTTCCTGCTGCTGGGCGGGCGGCTGGGCGACCTGTACGGGCACCGGCGGCTGTTCGTCGCCGGCATCGCGCTGTTCACCCTGGCGTCGCTGGCCTGCGGGCTGGCCCAGTCCCAGGCCGTGCTGGTGGCGGCGCGCGCGGTGCAAGGCCTGGGCGGGGCGGTGGTTTCCGCGGTGTCGCTGTCCCTGATCATGATGCTGTTCCCCGAGCAGGAGGACCGCGCCAAGGCCATGGGCGTCTACGGCTTCGTGTGCGCGGGGGGCGGCAGCATAGGCGTGCTGCTGGGAGGCTTCCTGACCAGCGTGCTCAGCTGGCATTGGATCTTCCTGGTCAACCTGCCCATAGGCGCCGCCGTCTACGGCCTGTGCATGGCGCTGCTGCCGGCGAAGGGCGGCCAGCCCGGCGAGCGGCTGGACATGGCCGGCGCGGCGGCCATCACCGCCTCGCTGATGCTGGCCGTGTATGCGGTGGTCAATGGCAACGAACGCGGCTGGACCTCTTTCCATACATTGGGCTTGCTGGGCGCCGCCGCCGTCCTGCTGGCGGCTTTCCTGGCCATCGAGTCCCGGGTGCGCGCGCCGCTGATGCCCCTGGCGCTGTTCCGGCTGCGCAACGTGGCCACGGCCAACGCGGCGGGCGTGCTGTGGGCCGCCGCCATGTTCGCCGCCTTCTTCATTTCCGCGCTGTACCTGCAAGTGGTGCTGGGCTACAGCCCCATGCAGGTGGGCCTTGCTTTCCTGCCGGCCAACATCATCATGGCGGTGTTCTCGCTCGGCCTGTCGGCGCGGCTGGTGATGCGCTTCGGCATCCGCGCGCCGCTGGCCTGCGGGCTGGCGCTGGCGTCGGTGGGGCTGGCGCTGTTCGCGCGCGCGCCGATCCAGGGCGATTTCCTGATCGATGTGCTGCCCGCCATGTCGCTGCTTGGCCTGGGCGCGGGCATCGCGTTCAACCCCATGCTGCTGGCGGCCATGAACGACGTGGACCCCCGCGATGCCGGACTGGCCTCGGGGGTGGTGAATACCTCGTTCATGATGGGAGGCGCGCTGGGCCTGGCCGTGCTGGCCAGCCTGGCGGCGGCGCGCACGAGTTTCCTGCTGGAGCGGGGCGCCGCCGAGGCGGCCGCGCTGAATGGCGGCTACCAGCTGGCCTTCGCCCTGGGCGCCGCATGCGGCGCGGTGGCCGCGGTCCTGTGCGCGATGCTGCTGCGTCCGCCCGCCACGGCACGGGCGGGCGATTCCGCGCCGGCGGCGTAGCGGCGCCGGGCGGGCCGGGGCGGGAGGGGTACGGTCGGGCCAGATGCGCGCGGGCGTCGCTCGCGCTACCATCTGCCTGCGTCTTGGCCGACGCCTCCACGCAACGCAGGTTTCACTAGGTCTCCTCCGTATGCGCTACATCCTTTCGCTGGACCAGGGCACGACCAGTTCGCGCGCCCTGCTGATCGACCACGCCGGGCAGATCGTCGCCGTCGCCCAGAAGGAATTCCCCCAGTTATTCCCCCGTCCGGGCTGGGTCGAGCACGACCCCGAGGACATCTGGCAATCGCAACTGGCCGTGGCTCGTGCCTGCCTGGCGCGGGCTCCCACCTCGCTCGTGGGCAACGGTTATTCGCGTGCGCCCGCCATCGCGATCGGCATCACGAATCAGCGCGAGACCACGGTGCTGTGGGACCGCATCACCGGCAAACCGGTGGCGCATGCCATCGTCTGGCAGGATCGGCGCACGGCCGATCGCTGCGACCAATTGCGCCGGGAAGGGCATGAGGCGCTGATCCAGCGCAAGACCGGGCTGGTGCTGGACGCCTATTTTTCCGCCTCCAAGCTGCAATGGCTGCTGGACCACGTGCCGGGCGCCAGGCAGCGTGCGCGCAACGGCGAACTGGCTTTCGGCACCGTCGACGCCTGGCTGATCTGGAAGCTGACCAACGGCCGCGTGCACGCCACCGACGCCAGCAATGCCTCGCGCACGCTGCTGTTCGACATCCATCGCATGGCCTGGGACGAGGAATTGCTGGACGTGTTCGACATCCCGGCCAGCGTGCTGCCCGCCGTGGTGCCGTCGTGCGCGGTACTGGGCGAGACCGAGCCCGATCTGTTCGGCGCGGCGGTGCCGATCGCGGGCGTGGCGGGCGACCAGCAGGCGGCCACGTTCGGGCAGGCCTGCTTCGAGCCCGGCATGGTCAAGAACACCTATGGCACCGGCTGCTTCATGCTGATGAACACCGGCACCGTGCCCATGCCCAGCCAGAACAAGCTGGTGGCCACGGTCGGCTGGCAGGGGCCGGCCGCCGCCGATCCGGCCACGCGCACCGCCTATTGCCTGGAGGCGTCGGTGTTCATGGCGGGCGCCACCATCCAGTGGCTGCGCGACGGCTTGAAGATGATCGCCAGCGCCCCCGAGGTCGAGCCGCTGGCCGCCAGCGTGGCCGACGCGGGCGACGTCTACCTGGTACCGGCCTTCACAGGACTGGGTGCGCCCGACTGGGACGCCTATGCGCGCGGCACGCTGATCGGCCTGACGCGCGGCACGACCCGCGCCCACATCGCCCGCGCGGCGCTGGAGTCGATCGCGTTGCAGGCCACCGATGCGCTGACCGCGATGATGGGCGATTCCAGCCTGGCCATCCGGGAATTGAGGGTGGACGGCGGCGCCTGCGGCAACGACCTGCTGATGCAGATGCAGGCCGATTTCCTGGGCGTACCGGTGGTGCGGCCCCAGGTTACCGAGACGACGGCGCTGGGCGCGGCCCACCTGGCGGGCCTGGCCACGGGGTTCTGGGCCGACGGGGCCGAGATCGCCTCGCAATGGGCGCTGGACCGGCGCTTCGAGCCGTCGATGTCCGAGACCGCCCGCCGTGCCAAGGTCGAGCGCTGGCGCGAGGCGGTCGCGCGCTCCCGCGCGTGGGCCCGGACTTGACCGTGTCCACGCAGGCGCCGCTGCGTACCGACCGGGCCGGGTTGCTGGCCCGGCTGGCCGAGCCCCGGGATTACGACGTGGCGGTGATAGGCGGCGGCGCCACCGGCCTGGGCGTGGCGCTGGATGCGGCCACGCGAGGCCTGCGCGTGGTGCTGGTCGAGGCCCATGACTTCGCCAAGGGCACCTCCTCGCGCGCGACCAAGCTCGTGCACGGCGGCGTGCGCTACCTGGAGCAACGCAATTTTCCGCTGGTGCGCGAGGCTTTGCGAGAACGGCAGATCCTGTTGCGCAACGCGCCGCACCTGGCGCAGCCGCTGCCCTTCGTCGTGCCCGCCTACCGGTTCTGGGAAAAACCGTACTACGGAACGGGCCTGGTCCTGTACGACGTGCTGGCCGGCAAGGCCGGCCTGGGGCGCACGCGCTGGCTGGACGCGCGGGCCATCACGGCCCGCCAGCCCGGGCTGCGGACGCAGGGGCTGCGCGGCGGCATCGAATATTGGGACGGCCAGTTCGACGATGCCCGGCTGGCCATCGCACTGGCGCGCACCGCGGCGCGCGAGGGAGCGCTGCTGGTCAACCATTGCGCCGCCGTCGGCCTGGTCCGTGAACAGGGCAGGGTGGCCGGCGTGCGGTGCGAGGACCGCGAAACCGGCCGCTCGTACGTCCTGCGCGCCGCCTGCGTGGTGAACGCCGCGGGCATCTGGGTCGACGCGGTGCGGCGCCTGGACGCCCGCGCGGAGGCGGTCGAGGACACCATCGTGTTCAGCCAGGGCGCGCACGTGGTCGTATCGCGCGACTTCCTGCCCGGGGACCGGGCGCTGCTGGTGCCCCGCACGCGCGACGGCCGGGTGCTGTTCGCGTTGCCCTGGATGGGCAGGACCGTTATCGGCACCACCGATACGCCCCGGCCCAGCCAGGAGCTGGAGCCGCGCCCGCTGGCCGAGGAAGTGGACTTCCTGCTGGGCGAGGCCGGCCGCTACCTGGCGCGCGCGCCAGGTGTCCGCGACGTCTCCAGTGCCTGGGCGGGCCTGCGTCCGCTGGTGCGCCCGGCGGAACACGCCAGCACCAAGGATGTCAGCCGCGAGCACGTGGTGCGGGTCGAGGACGACGGACTGGTCACCGTGGCCGGCGGCAAATGGACCACGTACCGGGCCATGGCCCAGGACACGGTGGATGCCTGCCTGGATGCCGGCCTGTTGAAATCCGCCGGCCCCTGCGCGACGGCCGACCATCCCCTGGTGGGGGCCGAGCCGGGCAGGCACAGCATCGGCGATGCGCCGGGCCTGTGGGGATATGGCAGCGAACGGGATGCGGTGCTTGCCCTGCCGGGCGCCGATCGCGAACTGGGGGGCGGACTGACCGAGGCCATGGTGCGCTTTGCCGCGCGCCACGAATACGCGCGCACGGTCGAGGACGTGCTGGCGCGCCGCTCGCGCCTGCTGTTCCTGGATGTCCGCCTGGCTCGCGAGCTGGCGGACGAGGTCGGGAGGCTGATGGCCGAGGAGACCGGCGTCGACGCGGGCGCCGGGGCGTTCCGCGATCTGGCGGACAGCTACTTGCGCTGGCCGGCGGATGCGTCCTCGTCGGGCACCACCAGCTTCTCCAGGTAGGCCAGGTCCTCGCGCAACAGCCGCAGGGATTCCTTGACGTCCGGCACCCGTGCCCGGCGCGACTCGTCGCGCCGCAGGGCGTGGATGGCCATGTCGGCGATGGCCTCGGCCACTTCCTGCTGGCCCAGGCGCCCGCTGGGCTTGAACCACCACGCGGTCCAGTTGCACATGCCGATCAGCCCGAAGGCCGCGACGTGGGGGTCGGCCATGCGGAAATGGCCGAGCTGGATGCCGCGTTCGATGATGCCGCTGAAGTCCGCCAGCACGCTACGGCGCGCCGTATGCATGGAGGCGCGCTGGCGCTGCGTGAGATCCGATTCATTGCGGTCGGCCACGCGGAACTCGGCCGGGCGCGACAGGATGAGGTTGGCGTAGTCGGTGACCAGCTCCCGCAGGGCTTCGGCCGGATCGCGGTCCTGGCGGGAGACGGCGGCGTTGGCCAGTTCCCGGGCCGAGGTCAGGATCTCCTCGGTCAGCGCCCGCAGGATCGCGTCCTTGTTCTTGAAGTAGTAGTAGACGGCGGTACGGCTCAGGCCCAGCGATTCGGCGATGTCCTGCATGCTGGTGCCGCCCGTGCCGCGTTCGATGAAGAGCTTGGCGGCGGCGTCCAGGATGGCGCTGCGCAGGACTTCCCCTTTCATCGTCGCCTTGGTGGGAAGCTCGTTCACGGATAGGGACTTTCCAGGATATGCGGCCGGAACGGGTGCCGGCCCAGGGGCCGATTATGGCATGTCGAAACCCCGTCTTCCCAGGGAAAACGGGGATGGTCGCGAATTTTTTTGACACGTCTGTCTGAATTTCTACGTGTATTGACATATTAGTCAAAAAATAGTCGAATGTGACAAAAGACGGTTGCACCAGCCGTCCGCGTCACCAGGAGACCCATCGTGAGCACCGGCGCCAACGCCCCCCAGCACGTCACCGCAGGATTCTTGAACACCGACTGGAACCCCCGCGATCTTCCGGCCGGCGCCTCCACCCGCAACGTCGTCCTGCGCACCGATGACGACGCCGCCACCACGGGTTCGCTGTACCTGCCCGCGGGCCCCCGGCCCCGGACCGTCGTGTGCGTGATGCACCCGCGCGAATTCATGGCCTGCCACTACCTCATCCCCGACATCGTCGGCGCCGGCTACGCGGCCTGGTCGCAGGGCGCGCGCTCGGTCGGCAACGACCTGCGCCTGGAGCACGAGACCGCGCTGCACGACGTGGCCGCCGGGCTGGCCTTCCTGCGGGGCCAGGGGTTCGAGCACATCGTGCTGCTGGGCAATTCGGGCGGCGCGGGCCTGTATTCCTTCTACGTCCAGCAGTCCTCGCTTCCGCCCGCCGAGCGCATCGCCCGCACCCCGGGCGGCAGGCCGTCCGGCCTGGCCGGGCTGGAGATGCCCGGGGTCCAGGGGCTGGTGCTGGTGGGACCGCATCCCGGGCAGGGCGCGCTGCTGATGAATTGCATCGATCCCTCGGTGCTGGACGAAGGGGACGCGCTGTCGGTCGACCCCGCCCTGGATCCGCTGAATCCCGGCAACGGCTATCGCCCCGGCGGACAGGCGCGCTATGCGCCGGAGTTCGTCGCGCGCTACCGGCAGGCCCAGCGCGCCCGCGTGGAACGGCTGGATGCGCTGGCGCGGCAGTTCATCGCCCAGCGGCTGGCGGCGCGCAAGGCGCTCAAGGGCCGCGAGGATGCCTCCCAGGCCGAGCGCCGGGCGGCTGCCCATACCCCCGTGATGACGGTCTGGCGCACCGATGCCGACCTGCGCTGCCTGGACCTCGGCCTGGATCCGTCGGATCGGCATCCCGGTTCGCTGTGGGGCCGCGATCCCTACGCCTCGAACTACGGCGCCGTCGGCTTCGCGCGCTTCTGCACGCCCGAGAGCTGGCTGTCGACCTGGTCCGGCCTGTCGTCCAACGCCAGCCTGGCCGCTGCCGCGGGTGCCATCGTCCAGCCTACCCTGGTCATCGAATACACGGGCGACCAGGCCTGCTTCCCGGGCGACGTGCGCGCCATCCACGACGCCCTGGCCACGGCCGACAAGCGCCATCTGCGGGTGCGCGGCGACCACCACGGCCGCGCGCTGACCGAGGGCGAGGAGCCGGGCCGCTACGAGGCCGGCCGCCAGCTGGCGGCCTGGCTGCGCGAGCGTTTCGCGCACTGACCATCATCCATAGGCAAGGGGAAACGACATGAGCAGCAGCCCGAACGCCAGCGCCACGCTGGCAGGCAAGACGACCGCAGCCGCTCCCGGGGCGCCATCCGCCCACGGGCTGGCGCTGCGCGGCGTCGATCACACCGCGCGTCCCACCTGGAAGCTGCGCGAGACCGTCGCGTTCTACCGGGACATCCTGGGCCTGCCCCTGATCCACGTGATCTCGGCGCGCGGCTGGGGGCCGGCCACGCATCCGGACTTCCTGCATTTCTTCTTCGACAGCGGCAACGGCAGCACCATCGCCTTTTTTTATTACCTGGGCTCGGAGCCGCCCGAGGCCATGCGCGACCGTCCGGTCATGGCGCCCGTGCCCGACGACCACGTGTTCGACGCCACCCACACCGCCTGGCTGGTCCAGGGGCAGGACGAGCTGCGCGCGTGGAAGAAGAAGCTGGAGGATGCCGGCCTGCAGGTGTCGGTCGAGACCACCCATGAAGTGATCGAGTCGATCTACGTGCGCGATCCGAACGGCTACTTCATCGAGTTCACGCGCAAGCTGCGTCCGCTGACCCAGGTGGATGCCCTGGACGGCCACCTGACGCTGCAGGCCGCGCTGGAAGCCGAGGACGAGGCCCGGGCCGGACAGCGGCGCGTGTCGGACATCGCCGAAATCTGGTCGCGCAAGGCCCGGCTGGTGGCCGAGCACGTGCAGCCCGGCCAGGCGCAGGCCACGCCGGCGGTGCGCATCTTCGTGCCCCGCGTGCGCGAGTTCGCCGCCATCGTCGAGGATGCGCGCGGCCGCGGCGATTGCCGCGTACAGGCCCTGGGCGACTACGACCGCATCGAAAGCGACGGCCCCATCGAGTTCCGCCGCAAGACGCTGGGACTCAAGCCCGCCATCTGGTATGGCCTGTTCACTGGCGGCGTGCAGGGCCGCATCGAAACGCTGGACCGGGACCGGGTCCGCATCGTTCCAGAGGCCGCCTGAAGTCAGGGCGGAGGAGACCACCATGCAAGACATACGGCACCCGATAGAAGGGGTCATCTACCATCCGGCCGAACGCGCCGCATCCTACCTGGACAGCGGCGCGTGGATGCGGTCCTCGGTGGGCGACGCCCTGCGCGCCACGGCGCGGCGCCTGCCCGGCAAGACGGCGTTCATCTCCGACGAGGGCAGCCTGAGCTTCCAGGAACTGGACGAGCAATCGGAACGGCTCGGCGCTGCGCTGCTGGAAGCGGGCCTCGCGCCCGGCGACCGCGCCATCTTCCAGATGGGCACCACGCTGGAAACCGTACTGGCGCTGGCGGCCTGCTACAAGGCCGGCATCGTGCCCGTCTGCTCGCTGCCCCAGCATCGCGAACTGGAGATCGGCCAACTGATCCGGCAATCGGCGGCGCGCGGCTATTTCGTGCAGGCCGATTTCCATCCCAGCTTCGACCTTGCTGCCTTCGCCCGCAAGATGGCCGAAGGCAGCGATACGCTGCGCCATCTGGTCGTCGCGCGTGGGCCGGCGGGCGAGGGCGGGCTGTCCCTGCGCGACCTGATCGCCGGCATGCCGCTCGCGGCCGCGCGCCGGCGCCTGGCCGAGGCGCCGCCGGGACTGGGCGACGTGCTGAGTTTCCAGCTCTCGGGCGGCACGACGGGGATGCCCAAGATCATTCCGCGCTTTCATGCCGAATACCTCGGCCATGCGCTGGCCTGCGCGGGCATGTACAAGCTGCGCGAAGACGACCGCTTCATGTGGGCGCTGCCGTTGCTGCACAACGCGGCCCAGGTGTACGTGCTGATCCCGGTATTCGCCATGGGCGTGTCCGCCGTGCTGATGCCCAGGCTGGACCTCGTCCGCATGCTGGAGCTGATCGAGGAACACCGGGTCACCCGCGCCGTCTCCATCGGCCCCATCGCCCCGCAGCTCATGACCTATCCGGACCTGGCCAGGCACGATCTGTCGGCCTTGCGCCTGTTCATCACCATGAGCCGCGCCGATCGCCTGGAGGCGCACCTGGGCGTGCCTTGTTCCAACCTGTTCGGCATCACCGAGGGGCTGCTGCTGGGGTCCCCGCCCGACGCGCCGGCCGCCAGGCGTTTCCAGACCCAGGGCTGCTCCGGCTGCCCGCAGGACGAACTGCGCCTGCTGGAGCCCGATTCGGAAAAGCCGGTGGCGCCCGGACAGATGGGCGAACTGTGCTTCCGCGGTCCCTCCACGCTGCCGGGCTTCTTCAACGCGCCCGAGGCGAACGCCCAGGCCTATACGTCGGACGGCTTCTATCGGACCGGCGACATGATGACCGCCCACGTGGTCGACGGCGTCACCTGCTACGCCTTCGAAGGCCGGCTGCGCGACAACATCAACCGCGGCGGCGAGAAGATAGGCTGCGAGGAGGTCGAAGGGCTGGTGGGCGCGCACCCGGCGGTGGCCGAGGCGCGGCTGGTGGCCATGCCCGATCCCGTCTATGGCGAGAAGGGCTGCATCTACATCGTGCCGCGCCCCGGGCAGACCGCGCCGCAGGTCAAGGAACTGGCGGACTTCCTGGTCGCCCAGGGCCTGGCCAAGTACAAGTGCCCCGAGCGGGTCGAAGTGATCGACGCCTTCCCGGTGACCAAGGTGGGCAAGCTGGACAAGCCCGCGCTCAAGCGCATGATCGCCGAGAAGCTGGCGGGCGAGACCGGTGCCCAGGACCAGGATCCCGGGCAAGGGAGCCCGGCATGACCAGCACCGAACACGTGCTCTCGAGCACGCCCTTCGTCGTGCGCCGCCGCGTCAAATGGGGCGACTGCGACCCCGCCGGCGTGGTCTACACCGTGACCTTCGGCGAATACGTCATCTCCGCCGTCGAACTGTTCTACGGCATGCTGTTCGATTCCACGCCCCAGCGCGTCAAGGACGAGCTCGGCTTCGGCACGCCCAGCCGCGCGCTGTCGTTCGACTTCCGCGGTTCGTTGTGGCCGGACGACGAATTCGACATGCGCGTGACCGTGGAGGACATCCGCCAGCACACCTACGCGCTCGACATCACCGCCACCACGGCGGCCGGGCAGACCGCCTTCATCGCCAAGCTGACCCCCATCTGCGTCGCCCGCGGCGAACGCCGGGCCATCCCCGTGCCCGGCGTGCTGCGCGACGCCTTGTCCTCTTATCAGGCCGCCTGCGGCGCCGCCGCGACGGCAGGGAGCCCCGCATCATGAAAATCGCCGTCATCGGAGCCGGCCCCGCCGGCCTGTACTTCTCGCTGCTGGCCAAGAAGCACGACCCGTCCCACCAGATCCACGTCTACGAACAGAACCCCGCCGGCGCCACCTACGGCTGGGGCGTCGTGTTCTCGGACGTCGGCCTGTCCTTCCTGCAGGAGGCCGATCCCGAGTTCTTCAAGGCCTTCGTGGCCCACCACGAACGCTGCGACTACATGGAGATCGTCCACCGCGGCACCCACGTCCAGGTCCACGGCAACCACTTCTCGCGCACCGCCCGCATCGACATGCTGCGCGTGCTGGAAGACGCCTGCCGGCGCGAGGGGATCGAGATCGAACACGACCGCCGGATCGACGACGTATCCGCGCTGGCGCGCGAGGTGGACCTGGTGGTGGCGGCCGACGGCGGCAACAGCGCCGTGCGCAAGCAGTTCGCCGACCACTTCCAGCCCAGCTTCGAGAAGCGGCGCAACAAATTCGCCTGGTACGGCACCCGCCAGCGCTTCCACCCGGTCTCGCTCATCTTCCGCGAGACCCCGCACGGCGTGTTCATCGCCCACAGCTACCAGTACAGCCCCGAACTGAGCACCTTCCTGGTCGAGGTCGATCCCGACACCTGGCGGCGCGCCGGCCTGCACGAAGCCAGCGAGGACGAGAGCCGCCGCTACTGCGCCGACGTGTTCCGTCCCGAACTGGGCGGCAACGAACTCCTGACCAATCGCTCGCTCTGGTTCGAGGCCAACATCGTCCGCAACGAACGCTGGACCTGCGGCAACATCGTCCTGCTGGGCGATGCGCTGCGCACCGTGCACTTCTCGCTGGGCTCCGGCACGCGCATGGCCATGCAGGACGCCATCGCCCTGCACCAGGGGCTGGTGCGCCACCCCGGCGACCTGCAGCAAGCCTTCGCCGCCTTCGAAACCCAGCGCCGCCCCGCTTCGTCCAGCTTCCAGAACGCCGCCGCGCGCAGCCTGGACTGGTACGAAAACGTCGCCGACAAGATGCATCTCGACCCGGTCTCGTTCGCCTACGACTACATGCGGCGCACCGGCCAGGTCAGCCATGAAGACCTGAAACAGCGCGACCCCCATTTCGCGGCCGCGTGCGAGGCGCTGTCCTGCCACCAGCGGACGCCCGCGACAGCCTGATTCCCCCACACCAACGAAACACACACGAGGAGACACCATGAAAACCATCCTGCGCGGCGCCGCCGCCCTAGTCCTGGCCCTGGGCGCCGGCCATGCCGGTGCCCAGGCCCCCGCCTATCCCTCCAAGCCCGTGCGGATCGTCCTGCCGTACTCGGTCGGCAGCGGTCCCGACGCCGTCACCCGACTGGTCGGCGAAAAACTGTCCAAGACCTGGGGCCAGCCCATCATCGTCGAGAACAAGCCTGGCGCCAACGGCTGGCTCGCCATCGGCGACGTCAAGCGCGCCGCGCCCGACGGCCTGTCCCTGGTCGTGGTCGACAACACCCACATGACCCTGCACCCGCACCTGTACAAGAAACTGCCCTTCGACCCCGTTGCCGACTTCGAGCCCGCCTCGCCCGTCTACACCACCAACTTCTTCATCGTCGTCTCGGCCAAGTCCCCCTGGAACAACGTCGCCGACCTCATCGCCGACGCCAAGGCCAAGGGAGGCAACCAGACCTACGGCACCTGGGGCCTGGGCAGCGTCGCGCACATCGGCGCCTCCATGTTCCAGACCCAGACCGGCACCCACATGACCCACGTGCCCTTCAAGGAACTGCCGCAGCTCTACACCGCCGTCGCCACCGGCGAAGTCGACTGGGCCTTCGGCACCGCCGCCACCGTGGCCCAGCTCTACCAGGCCAAGAAGGTCAAGCTGCTGGCCCTGGCCGCGCCCAGGCGCCTGGCCCTGTATTCCGGCGTGCCCACCGTCTCGGAGGCCGGCGGTCCGGCCAACTTCGAACTCAAGACCTGGGTCGCCCTGTTCGCGCCCAAGGGCACCCCCAAGGCCGCCATCGACGCCATCAACAGCGGCGTCGCCAAGGCCGTGGCCGAGCCCGACGTGCGCAAACAGTTCGACACCTTCGGCTTCGAAGCCTGGCCCGCCTCGGCCGCCGACCTGGCCCAGGCCGTCAAGGCCGATACCCAGCGCTTCGAATCCGTCGTCAAGCTCGCTAATATCACCCTCGACTAAACCGCGCAGGAAACGCCATGACATCCCGCCTCTACCGCATCGGCCAGATCGTCCCCAGCTCCAACACCACCATGGAGACGGAAATCCCGGCCATGCTCCGCGCCCGCGAGGCCATCCGGCCCGAACGCTTCACCTTCCATTCCAGCCGCATGCGCATGCACAAGGTCACCAAGGAAGAACTCGAAGCCATGAACCGCGAAGGCCTGCGCTGCGCCGCCGAACTGGCCGACGCCCGCGTGGATGTCATGAGCACCGCCTGCCTGGTCGCCATCATGGCCATGGGCCTGGGCTACCACCGCCAGACCGAACGCGAGCTGGCCGAGGTCGCGCGCGCCAACCACTGCGACGCGCCCGTCATGACCTCGGCCGGCGCGCTGGTCGAGGGATTGCACCGCCTGGGCGCCAAGCGCATCTCGCTCATGGCCCCCTACATGCGCCCGCTGACCGACCTCGTCGTGAAGTACATCGAGAACGAAGGTATCGAGGTGGTCGACGCCAAGTGCTTCGAGATCCCCGACAACCTGGAGGTCGGCCGGCGCGACCCCATGCAACTGGTCGAGGACGTGAAGACGCTGAATACCCGCGGCGTCGACGCCGTGGTGCTGTCGGCGTGCGTGCAGATGCCGTCGCTGCCGGCGATACAGGTGGTGCAGGACCGGCTGGAGGTGCCGGTGGTCTCGACGGCGGTGTGTACGGTCAGGGGGATGCTGGAGAGGCTGGGGCTGGAGGCCGTGGTGCCGGGGGCGGGGGCGTTGCTGGCGGGGTAGGCCGGGTCAGGACGCGTAGCCGTCCGGATTCTGCGATTGCCAGCGCCAGCCGTCGGCACACATGTCTTCCAGGGTGCGGGTGGCTTGCCAGCCCAGGAGAGCCTGGGCGGCGGAGGGGTCGGCCCAGCATTCGGCGATGTCGCCGGGGCGGCGGGGTTGGAACTCGTAGGGGATCTTTCTGCCGCTGACCGTGCTGAAAGTGCGCACCAACTCCAGGACGCTGGTGCCCCGTCCTGTGCCCAGGTTGATTGCGGTAAAGCCCCCCATCGTTTCCTGGGCGTGTTCAAGTGCCTTGACGTGGCCGATGGCCAGGTCCACGACATGGATATAGTCGCGCACCCCGGTTCCATCCACCGTGGGGTAGTCGTTGCCGAAGATGTTCAGATGGGAACGTTTGCCAACCGCGACCTGGGTGATGAACGGAAAAAGGTTGTTGGGTATGCCCTGCGGCGCCTCTCCCAGCATCCCGCTGGGATGGGCTCCGATGGGGTTGAAATACCGCAGACAAATGGCCCGTCGTTCGGGGAACGCCGCGCACCAGTCACGCAGGACTTGCTCCACCATGGCTTTCGTCTGGCCATACGGATTCACCGGCGCGATCGGATGCCTTTCGGTGTACGGCTGTTCGCGCGGAATACCGTAAACGGTTGCGGATGAACTGAAGACGATGGTGCGGACCCGTGCCCGGTCCATCGCCTGCAGCAGGGTCAGCGTCCCGGCGACGTTGGTCTGGTAGTAGTCCAGCGGTGCAGCGACGGATTCGCCCACCGCTTTCAGGCCGGCGAAGTGCACCACCCCCTGGACGGAGGCTCCGCGTGCCGCGGCCTGGCGAAATACTGCATCCAGCGTGGCGGCATTCCTGATATCTCCTTCGATGACCTCGAGGGCATGGCCGGTCAACGCTTCGACACGCCTGAGCGCATGCATCGAACCGTTCGAAAAATCATCGAGGACGATCGGGCGATAGCCGGCTTGGATGAGCTCGATCAGGGTATGGGGCCCGATGTAGCCGGCGCCGCCGGTGACGAGCAGGGTCGGGCTGGAAGCTCGCTGCAAGGCGTGACCTCGAAGGCTGGATGACATGGCGCCAACCATACCGGACCGGCGCGTGGGCATTGTAACGAAAAGCGCGGGTATTCCCGTGGATGAGCGAGATGGTCGGGTTAAACTGCGGCTTCGCCGTCGGCCGGCCCCGTGTCGGGCTTTTTTTCTTCGTCTTCTAGGACTACTGCCAGATGGGACTTGTTCCAATCATCCTCTCCGGAGGCAAGGGTACGCGCCTGTGGCCGGTGTCTCGGGAACTGCATCCCAAGCCTTTCATTCGTTTGGCGGATGGTGAAAGTTTTCTCCAGAAGGCGTATCGGCGGGCCATCGGGCTCGACGGCGTCTCCCGGGTCATTACGGTCACGAACCGGTTGCTGTCGTTCAAGACGATGGATGAATATCGGGCGCTTGGCCTGTCCGAAATCGAATGCGGCATGATCCTGGAGCCTGTGGGACGCAACACGGCGCCGGCCTTCGCCGCCGCCGCGGCGACTGTGTCTCGGCGATTCGGGCCGCAGGAGGTATTGCTGTTTCTGACCGCCGACCACCTGATCGAGGATATTCCCGCGTTCACGCAGGCCGTGGAGCAGGCGGTTCGACTGGCAGAGTCCGGCAGGATCGTGACGTTCGGAATCCGCCCGGACGCGCCGGAGACAGGCTATGGCTACATCGAGGCATCGGGATCCGACGTGCTGCGGTTCGTTGAAAAGCCTACCCAGGAACGGGCGCAGGAGTTTCTTGCCAGTGGCCGATATCTTTGGAATTCGGGCATGTTCTGCGTGCGCGCCGACGTGGCCGAGGCCGAGCTGAAGTTGCACGCAGCCGATGTCTGGCAGTTCGCCGAGCAAAGCGCCGCATCGGCGCGCGTGCTGGAAGGGCGCCACGAATGGCAGGTCATGCTCGACGAGGCGGCCTTTGCCCTCGCGCCTGATATTTCCGTCGATCACGCTCTCATGGAAAAAACCGAAAGGGCGTCGGTCGTGCCTTGCGACATAGGCTGGAGCGACATCGGGTCCTGGGCGGCGTTCGGCGAGCTGTTTCCCAAGGACGGCGACGGCAACCGGATCGATGGCGACGTCATCGCGGTCGATACCGTGAATTGCTATGTCCATAGCGATGCCAGGGTCGTCGGTACCGTAGGTTTGAAGGATCTGGTCATCGTCGATACGCCCGATGCCTTGCTGGTCGCACATCGGGACAACTTGCAGGACATCAAGCAGGTCGTGGCGCGGCTCAAGCAACGTGGGGACGATGCCTACCAGATTCATCGAACGGTCCACCGTCCTTGGGGCACCTATACGGTCTTGGAAGAGGCGCAGCGGTACAAGATCAAACGCATCGTCGTTCATCCCGGGCAGACCCTTTCCCTGCAGATGCACCACCATCGCAGCGAGCATTGGGTCGTCGTAAGCGGCATGGCGAGCGTGACGAATGGAGATCAGACTTTCCTCGTGCGTAGCAACGAGTCCACGTATATCCCTTCTGGCCACAAGCACCGGCTGGAGAACCCGGGGATCATCGATCTTGTCATGATCGAAGTGCAAAGCGGGGAGTACCTGGGCGAGGACGATATCGTCAGGTTCGAGGATGCCTATGGCAGGGGCTGAATGGGTGAGGTGGAAGCGCATGGCCATGTTCATCTTGCCGGAGGCATCGCCTGAAACATGTCTGATGTGAACGAGCCTTTCATTTCCGGCCTTGTCTCGGTCGTCATGCCTGCGTACAACTCGGCTGCGACCCTTGCTGCGGCCATCGAGTCGGTGCTTGCCCAGGAGTACGGCGAACTCGAGCTCTATGTCGTGGACGACCATTCCGTCGACGCGACTCGTCGTCTTGCCGAGGCATTCGGGAAGAAGGATGCCAGGGTCCGTGTGCTGAGCACGGACTCGGGCAAAGGCGTCGCTCCCGCCCGCAATACCGCGTTGCGCCGTTGCAGGGGGGAGTTCGTAGCCTTTATCGACGCGGACGACAGGTGGGACCCTGAAAAACTTCGGGTGCAACTGGCAGCCCTGTCCGATTCCGGCCTTGCCCTGGCCGCGACGAGTTACCGTGTCGTGGACCAGCATGGCGCAGACTGCGGCCTGGTCCGGATCGACGGAACCGCCGGCTATGGCGACCTGCTGAAAGGCAATGTGCTGGGCTGTTCCACGGTCTTGGTCGATCGCACACGGACAGGCACTTTTCTGATGCCCGAGGAAGTCAATGAAGACTACCTGACCTGGCTGGCTTTGACGAAAAAATACGGGCCGGCGTTGTGCGTTCGCCAGGTGCTTGCCACCTACACCAAATCCAGCGCATCGCTATCGGGTTCCAAGCTGCGTGCGGCACAATGGCAGTGGCGCGTCTATCGCGAGGTGCTGAAGTTTTCGGCCGTTCGCTCCGCGTATCTGTTCGCTCACTACGCCTGCAGAGGCGTGGGAAAGCATTTCTTTTCCGGCCGTTCGGCTGAGCGGCCGTCGTCGAATTCAGCATGATAGTTTTCATCCGCTCACATGTTCCCCAGCTCGATGGAAGGATGCGGAAATACCGGCAGGCCTTGGCGGAAGCCGGCATGCGGACTGTCGCCCTGGGCTGGCTGCGGGGCGAGAGCATTCCGAATGTGGACGAAGCCAACGACGCCTTTTACCGGCGCCCGGCTCCGCTGGGAGGCGGCTGGCGGAACGTGCTGAATCTCGTGCTTTGGAATGGTTTCGTATTGCGGTGGCTGTGGCACAACCGGCGCGATATCGATCTCGTCCACGGTGTGGATTTCGACTCCTGTCTTCCCGCCTACGTGTTCAGTCGCTTGCGCCGGGTGCCTTTCGTGTTCGACCTCTACGACAAATATACGGAGACCCGCGGCATGGCGGGCCCGGTCGCGGCTGTGATCGACACGCTGGAATCCTGGGTGGCGAGCAAGGCCGATCTCGTCCTGCTGGCCGATGCATCACGCTACGAACAGCATGGCTTGCGCCCGTCTTCCCGCATCCGGGTGCTTGAAAACGTGCCAGTGTCCGGGCACGACTTGTCCTATCGGGCGGTTCAGCCGCAGGTGCCGATACGTATCGGCTATTTCGGTGTCCTGGAGGAACGCAACAGGGGACTGGAAGATCTGATTGCCGCCTGCACACGCTCGGCGGGCAAGGTGGAGTTGCATCTGGCCGGTTATGGTCCGGTGGCGCCGTTGGCGCGAGAGGCGGCCCGACAGCATGAAAACGTGACGTTCCATGGCGCGATGGACGTGGCGGCGGGCCTCTCCTTGATGTCGTCGATGGACGTCGTGGCGGGTTTCTATTACCTGACCGTGCCCAATCACCGCTTTGCCGCTCCCAACAAGTATTACGAGCATCTGCTGCTGGGGCGACCGTTGCTGACGACGAAGGGGACGCCACCCGGGGACAAGGTCGGTCAATATGAAACGGGCTGGGCATTGGACGAAGGTGAAGCCCCTATTCTGCAGTGGCTGGCTGATGTCGGCCCGGCAGAGATCGAAAGGCGTGGCCGAAATGCCCGGATGAAATGGGATACGGAGTACGAGAACTATTACGAGGAGAACTATGCCGGGTTTTATGCCGAGTACGTGCGCGGCCGGATTGCGGCGCGCAGGAATGACCGGGTGAAATGATGAAAGTCCTACTCGTATTTGGCACTCGCCCCGAAGCCATCAAGATGGCGCCGGTATACAAGGCGCTGATGGCCGCCAAGGGCGTGCAGGCGGAAGTGTGCGTTACGGGACAGCACCGGGAAATGCTGGATCAGGTTCTTGACTGGTTCCGGATGAAGCCCGCCTACGACCTGAGCGTCATGAAGAAGAACCAGTCCCTGTCGGACATCACTTCCCGCATTCTGACTCGGATGGATGAGGTCTTGTCGGCATCCAGGCCGAACCTCGTGCTCGTCCATGGAGACACCAGCACGACCTTCGCTGGCGCGTTGGCGGCCTTCTATCACAAGATTCCCGTGGGCCACGTCGAAGCCGGCTTGCGCACGCACAATCTGCTTTCGCCGTGGCCGGAAGAGGCCAACCGCCAACTGACTTCGGTGTTGACCCGCTTCCATTTCGCTCCGACGACGACGGCGCAGCGGAACCTGCAGGGCGAAGGGATCGCCGCAAGCAACATTCACGTCGTGGGTAATACTGTCGTGGACGCCTTGCTCGAAACGGCTGCGCGTTTGAAGAGCGAAACGCTGGAACTGGAGATGCGTGCGCGTTTTTCCTTCATTCGCCAGGATGCCCGCATGATCCTGGTGACCGGACATCGGCGCGAGAATTTCGGAGCCGGTTTCGAACAGATCTGCGCGGCGTTGAAACAACTGGCGCAGCGGAAAGATCTCGACATCGTCTATCCCGTCCATTTGAACCCGCAGGTGCGAGAGCCGGTTCAGCGGGTGCTGGGGAAAATCAGGAACGTGCACCTGATCGAGCCGTGCGACTACATGTCCTTCGTGTGGCTGATGCAGCGCTCGTACCTCATCCTGACCGATTCGGGAGGCGTCCAGGAAGAGGCGCCGTCGTTGGGCAAGCCAGTCCTGGTCATGCGGGATACGACCGAGCGGCCCGAAGCCGTGGAGGCGGGAACGGTCAAGCTCGTGGGGACCGATTCGGACAGGATTCTGGACGAGGCCTGGGCCCTGCTGGATTCCACGGAAAAATATCGCGCCATGGCGGAAAGGCACAATCCCTACGGAGATGGCCGCGCCGCCGAACGGATCGTGAGCTGCCTGCTACAGCAGTTGCCGTCCTGAAGACGGGGCTGCTGTGTCACGTGTCTGGCGTGTCACCTGCCTGTTTCCAATTGCTTGAATAGCGCATCCCACAGCGCGCCTACTTTCTCCATCCTGTAAGCCTGCGCTGTCTTCAGCGCTACGAGGCTCATGGCTTGTCTGACGGCGGGGGCGTCGATCAGCGTTTTTATTCCCTTGGCCAGCGCACCAACATCTTCCGGGGCGCACAGCAGGCCGTCGACCTGATCCGTGATGATGTCCCGCGGACCGAAGTCGCAATCGAACGAGACGATGGGCAGTCCGCAGGTTTGAGCCTCCAGCATGACCAGGGGAAAACCTTCGAATCGAGAACTCACCGCCAGCAGTGACGCGGTCTCGTAGAACGAAGCCAGATCGTTCGAAAAGGGAAGAAACTCGACCGAACTTCCCAGGTCCAGTTCCTGGGCCTGCCGCTCCAGCTGTGTGCGCAGTTCACCTTCGCCGATTATCGACAGGCGCCAACCGGCAACATCACTCCTTATGAGATGCCATGCCGCCAACAACAGGTCGAACCCCTTTTGATGGCTGCAACGTCCCACGGCTAGAACAATTGGCTGTCTTGTCCGTCCAGCGGACGGCACGAGGTTTACCGGATTCGGTATTTGCACGACAAGCCGGTTGTATCCGTGCGCTTCATAGTAGCGTCGTTGCGTGGAGGTCAGTGCGATCAGGGCGTGGGCCCTGGGGTACAGCAACCGGCATAACCAGCGAGTGTGCCGTCCAAACCCGCGCGGGTTGTTGTGGTCGCATATCACCAGTTTGAACCTTCGGCCGAGCATGAGCAGGAGCAGGGCCGACCAGGGGCCATTTGCGACCACGACATCGGCCGAGGCCAGCGCCGCACTCTGTTTCAGGCGGCGTAGAGCCTTCCAGTACTCGAGCAGACGTTGCCAGCGGCTGCTCCTTTCTTTCCCGCCCAGGCTGTGAACCGCCACCCTCGCATCGAGATCGTACGGAGGAATGACGGGTTCTTGCCTGATCAGTAGCGTCACTTCGTGGCCTTGTTCCGCCCAGTGGCTGCTCATCAAGCTCATGACGCGCTCGACTCCGCCTTTTATCCTGAACTCATCGTAGACTGAGACGATTCTCAAAGCGCACGCACTCCCATACGCGATTTACGAAGCTTGAAAAATACGGTACCCATGCCGATTGATGCGGCGGTCGTATATCCAGCGATCAGCCCGGCGATGCCAGTCAGCCATTCGCCCCGATCGCCCAGCCACAGCACCAGGAAGCACACCAGGAATCCGCCCAGCCACTTCGCGGCAATCAACCTGAAGTACCTCAGGCGTACCAACAAGGCCGTGACCCCGGTATCGAAGAAACCGACTACCGTGATCCACGAGGCTGCGCGCAAGATTTCCTGCACTTGCACGAATCTTTCCCCAAAAATCGCGGTGGTAAGTAAACCGGAGAAGAGATAAAAACCAATGACGGCTGCGAGCCCCAGGCACGTCAATATTATCAAGAGCCGTCCGGCGTTTCTGGCCACTATTGACAGGTTCTCATGTCGATACAAGAGTCTTGGGGCCAGGGCTGTCATGACGACAGGCCCGAAGAACATGACACTATCCATCAGACTCATGGCCGCGGCGTATTCGCCAAAAATCGCTGGCGGCAGTGAAATGCCTAGAACCAGCCGGTCCATGCGCTGCATGCCTATCATCAAGGCAAGCCCTAACCATACGGGGACGCTCGCCCGAAGCAATCTCGCCGTGTGTCGCCGCGTTGGACGCCAGTCCCAGGGCCGCCCGTCATCCGCGATGAGGTAGACGTAGGCAGCGGCGATGACGATGGTTTCAGCCAGGTAGATTGCCAGCATCGAGAGGACACCGCCGCCCAGCGCGGCGACCCCGGCGATAGCCACCAGCTTCAGGACACTTGTCTGGAAGCGGATGCGCGCGATCACTCTGGTATTGGACGCGGATTCTCTGATGATCCGCAGGATATTGAAGGGTTCCGCGATGAGCAGACTCAGCGCCATGATGGCCACCCCTTGTCCGACCGTGCCGCTGAACCAAAACAATCCGCTCGTTGCCATGAGAAGCATGGCAACGCCGCCAAGGGCCAACCGGATCAATAGTGCAGAACCCAGGATGCCTTGCCGGGATTTTACGTAGGACAGTTTCACCAGATCCGGAGCGATGACTTCCGCTCCGCAGCCCAGCGTAACTGCGGAAAAAATGAACAGCACGGCAAGTACGTACTGAAATTCGCCGTAATGCTGGGGACCCAGTGCCCGGGCAATGATTCCTATGGATATGAAGGAAAAGGCCAGTTGCACGGCCTTCTCCATGGATAGCCATGCCAGACTATGTATGCTGGGATTTCGCAGCAGATTTGCGCAGCGGTCGAAACGCATGGAGGGCGGGCCTATATCGATAGTCGCGGCATTCAAGCAGATTCAGAGCTTTCTTCGGATAGATGCCTTCGTGATGCTCGCGCGAGCCCGCATACCCGTGCTCCTTGCCCTGGAGCCCCTGGGTGCCACGGTTTTCAGAAGATGCGTGCGCGGATCATGCCTGGCGAACTGCTCTGCAGTCCGTGTCATGTCGTTTCGACCGACGCCATGCAAGCCAACGGTTCCATGCAGAGCCGGCGGCGATTGCATCGGGACTGATGGCGAAGAACAGCCACAGGAAGGGAAGATGGAAGTACGCGCCCTTCAGCAGGAATACCCCTATCAGTAATAATGTTGATGGCCGGTAGCTCGTGAACAAGTAGGCAGAAAAAACAAGCAGGATGACGATGCCGACAACCAGGCCGTAGGTGGTAAGAGTGGTGATGGGAAAGGTCAGGTCGTTCAGCGCCTGGTAGTACATCGGGTCGCCGCTGATATAGCCTTCCAGTCCATAGCCGGTTGCCCACAGCGTTGGGGTTTTCAAAAATTCTTCGATTACCTGGAATTTTACCTGCGTGCTCGGATCATTGTTGTTTCCAACCTCGGCCGAACGGGTCACGGCATGTCCCAGCGGACTGTAGGCGTCGCTCGGGATTATTTGTGAAAGAAAATATTGTCCGCCGAAGTAAACGACTATCGCGATCAGGCCGACACGAATGTTGATGAATAAGAGAATCAGGAAAAAAACGACCAGAGCGAGCAGCGACGAGGTAAGCACAAGGGATATCATGCCCGCCCACCAGAGCGTGGTCATTTTTCTCTGGCGGACATAAAGTGCAATGCAGAGCCCGGCCATGACCATGGCGTAAAGGGCTGGTTCGTCAAAAACCCCGGTCGGCCGGTACAAATCTCCCTGGAGCGATCGGTGTCCCTCTCCTCCCAAGGCATTGCCTATGTCCAGATCATAGCCCCAGCCGTACCATGCGATGAGCTGCGCGACCATGACCGTCAGGTGGAGCGCAAGGCACAGCTTGATGGCTTTTGTGGTTGCGTCGGAGTACTGGTTGTAGGCATGAACGAGCGTGGGAGTCAGCACGCAGCCGAAGCCGATCATCAGCGTATTTTTCAGAGATCGGCTGGAAACGGGAGGAACGAGAATATATCGGGCGACGAAATAGGCGGCGATGATGGCCGCCAATAATATCAGGCGCCGGTCGATCTCGAACCGCTGTCCAGAGGACACATGCAGTGCGACGAGCCCGCATGCGGACAGGGCCCAGCCGTAGGCGGCGATCGATGAAAAACCCAATGCGGTATCGAAATACAAGGTGGGCAACAAGATGGAGAGGAAAATCAGTCCATCGTGCAACGGTTTCGAATTTTTCAAAGAAAAAATCACTAAAAATATGATGTAAAAATCATGATGGCTGGCTGCGCCGGAAAACATGGATTTTCCGGCGCTTGACCGCATTTCGTCAAGGTTGAGCGCGGAGTTTTTTGTCGACCGAGGTGTTTCTTAGGTTTTTACTCTTTGGCGCCATGTCTGCCTGTAACTGATGGCGACGACATGCGAACTGTCGTGCGCCCGTCCTTGGTGATCGGAATACTCCATCAGGTCAAAATTGGATTTACTGCGAAGGCCACGGCGATGCCAATGCCGATACCAGCGGCAATTTCCAACGAGTATGCCCCATGCGGTCAGAGGCGGTGGATGACCGAAACACCCTACGGCCAGTTTGTTGATTGCCGTCGCGTGCTTGCCCACTTGCCGGCGCAGGCTGCTGGCGTCGAGCGTGACGATAAAGGCCA
This sequence comes from Pigmentiphaga sp. GD03639, assembly GCF_029845405.1. Taxonomy (NCBI): domain Bacteria; kingdom Pseudomonadati; phylum Pseudomonadota; class Betaproteobacteria; order Burkholderiales; family Alcaligenaceae; genus Pigmentiphaga; species Pigmentiphaga sp. GD03639. The sequence goes on along the minus strand of NZ_JAOCLR010000005.1, from coordinate 142,081 downwards.
GCGTGATAGCTACGCCGAAAGCGGGATGTTCGACTCCCCTCTTGAGGGCGATCAGCGCGGCCGTGCTGCTGACGAGGGCGCTATGGTTGCTGGGCAGGCCACCGTACCACAACACCAGCGGCGCGAACAGCGTCCGGCCGCACACCGTCGCAAGTATTTTGCGCGATGACGGTACGCTGACCTACACCTACGATGCCAACGGCAGCATGCTGACGGGGGCGGGTCACACGGTAACCTACACCGGCTTCAATATGCCGGCCACGATCACCGGCAACGGCACCACGCTGTCCTTCGTGTACGACGACACGCATCAGCGGGTCAAGCAGATCGCCCCTCGGGCACGGTGTACTACGTGCATCCGGACAGCGTCAGCGGCCTCTTCTACGAGAAGGAGGTCAAGACCGGCGGGTGACCGAACACAAGCACTACATCACCGCCTCGAGCGGCACGGTTGCGATCTACACGACGCGCAGTACCAATGTGACGACGCTACGCTATCTGCACAAGGATCATCCGGGTTTAACCAACGCGATCTCGGACGAGACCGGCGCGGTGGTCGAGCGGCTGGCCTACGATGCGTGGGGCAAGCGGCAGTTCCCCAACGGCACGACCGATCCGGGCAATACGCTGGCAGGCGTCAATACGGATCGGGGCTTTACGGGGCACGAGCACCTCGAAGAAGTGGGGCTCGTGCACATGAATGGGCGGATCTACGATCGGCGCATCGGCCGCTTCACGAGCGCCGATCCGATGATCCAGGCCCCGTACAACCTGCAGTCCTACAACCGCTACTCCTATGCATTTAACAGTCCGCTCAATGGTGTCGATCTGTCAGGGTATGGACTCCTTAGCTTTATAAACGATATCTTTGATGCCGTCGGGGATCTCATCGGCAGTGTCGCCAAGGGGGTCAGCAGCATCGCTGAGTCCAAGGTCGGGCGCATGGGCCTGTCCATTGGGGTGGGCTATATGACGGGGCAATGGTACCTGGCAAATTTCGGAGGATGGAGCGGAGCTAGCGTGGCGGCCGGCGCTCTAGGAGGTTTCTCCGGAACGATGGTGGCAACGGGCGGGGACTTCGAAGCTTCGGTAAAAGGGGCAATTATTGGGGCAGGGTTTGGTTGGGCGGGTGGCCTTAAAGGGAACCTGATCTATGCGGGGCATGCGGCCGTAGGATGTGCCAGTGGAGAGTTGCAGGGCGGTGGGTGCCTGCGCGGTGCCGCCTCTGCCGTGGCGGGTAAGCTGATGACGGTCAATACAAAGGGCTGGGAGGACTATGAGCGATTCGCCATGACCGTCGCGGTGGGTGGAACAGTCTCAGTCATCGGTGGTGGACAATTCGCCAACGGCGCCATGACATCTGCCTTTGGGTATCTCTACAACCAAATGGCGCATAAAGCCTGCCTTGGGAGTGGTAGTGTGATGTGTAAGGCGGCACCCTCGCAAATTGAGCGAGAGGCGGCTGCGCGCACTGCTTCTCTGGAGCCGGGACTACAGGGTGTATATCCGGAAGTTGCTTTGGTGCCGGCTGGTCGCGGGGTTTCATTATTACGAAACTTAGTAAATTTCTTCACACGAGATGAACTCGTAATCCATTGGGGAACCAATAAGAACGATAGTTCCCATGCTATGCGATGGGTGGAAAGCAAAGGGCTTGATGTAAATCAGGTGCAAAATGCCATTCGTCAAGACTTGATCGTTCGCGACGTCCAGGCTCTTCCACCCGGGGGGGTGGGTGGACACAACCCTGTCAATGTACAAGGCGTTACTGTCCGCTATTCCGCTTATAAGTTCGATGATGGAGCGATTAATGTCGGATCGATTCGAACCCGCTAAGAAATGGAGAAAGCTCACAAAAGCAGAGGCGAGTCTCGTCGCTCGATTATGGCAAGGGAAAGATACTCTGCTTGTCGTGCATTCAGTTGCAGAATTACTCGCAAGAAACATGGGCGACGGATATTGTTTACGACTGTCTCGACCTGATCAAATCAACGTCGAGCGACAAGGATATGAAGCCTCTGCCTTTGTTGGCGATGCTGTCGACTATGACCAGGTTATGGTTCAGGCAGTTCTCGTGATCGGATTGGATTTTTATCCATTAGAATTAGAAATTTTTCGCCAAGACGGAAAATATCTAAACACCCCTTTAGAAGAACTAGATTTCCACTTAGTAAGAGAAGACTAGATAGAGATGGCATGTTATTTTTCTGGTAATTTCCCCGCAAGACTGGTGAAGTCAGAAGTAGAGTTTTCTCATTGAGGAGTTCTACAGCATGAAGAAGTCGAGATTCACGGACAGCCAGATCATCGAGGCGATCAAACGGGTGGAAGCCGGATTGGCGGTGCCGGAGCTGTGCGGAGTGTTGGGCATCAGCTCGGCGACGTTCTACGAGTGGCGTTCGAAGTACGGCGGCATGGATGTGTCGCTGATGGCGCGGATGAAGGAGCTGGAAGCCGAGAACGCCCGGCTGCACAAGATGTACATTGAAGAGAAGCTCAAGGCCGAGATCGTGTCGGAGGCGCTCGAAAAAAAGTGGTGAGGCCATCTCGCCGCCGCGAGATGGCCCAACGTGCCGTGCAAGAGCGAAGCGTATCGATCCGGCGGCCTGCCAAGCATTTCGGGTCAGCTAGACGTGCTATCGATATGTGGCCAAGGCCGACGCCGAGAACGAAGAGATTGCCACTTGGTTGCTGCGCCTGACCGACAATCACCGCAACTGGGGCTTCGGGCTGTGTTTCTGTACCTGCGCAATGTCAGAGGCTACGGATGGAATCACAAGCGCGTGTACCGGATCTACCGCGAGCTTGAGTTGAATCTGCGGATCAAGCCGCGTAAGCGGCTGGTGCGGCTGGCGCCCGAGCCGTTGACGGTGCCGACGGGCTTCAACCAGGTGTGGTCGATGGACTTCTCGCTGCCATCCGAACGCGTGATCCGTGCGCTCAAGCAGATCATCGGCTGGCGTGGCCGGCCGTTGGCGATACGTTGCGACAACGGCCCGGAATATCTGAGCGCAGCGATCGTCGAATGGGCGGGTCGATGGGGCATCACGCTCGAATATATCCAGCCGGGGAAGCCACAACAAAACGCCTACGTTGAGCGGTTCAACAGGACCGTTCTCTATGAATGGCTGTCCCAATATCACTGGACGACTTGGATCACGTCCAGCGCGTCGCCACCGACTGGATGTGGTCCTACAATCACGAACGCCCGAATATGGCCCTGAGCGGCTTTATCCCTAAATAGCGGTTGGCCATGACCGTCTGAATCCACAGCCGTTAAAAATGGGGGGATTACCCATCGGCGTGCCCCCGCCGAACCAACCGCAGCACCCACTGCCCAAAATCATCCACAAACAAGAACACCACCGGTATCACCAGCAAACTCAAAAACGTCGACGTGATCAACCCTCCCAGCACCGCGATCGCCATAGGCGACCGGAAGCTCGGGTCCGCGGCTCCGTAGCCGATCGCGATCGGCAGCATCCCGGCGCCCATCGCCATGGTGGTCATGATGATGGGCCGGGCCCGCTTGTGGCAGGCGTCGATCAGGGCATCCCAGCGGCTCATGCCGGGCACGGCCGGCCGCACGTCGGTGGCGGGGTGTCCCCGCCGCGCCAGGATGGCGTATTCGACGAGCAGGATGGAGTTCTTGGTGGCGATGCCCATCAGCATGACCAGGCCGATCAGCGAGGGCATGGAGAAGCTCTTGTGCGCGATGAGCAGGCCGACGAAGGCGCCGCCCAGTGACAGGGGCAGGGCGGCCAGGATGGTGACGGGGTGCAGGAAGTGCTTGAACAGCAGCACCAGCACGACGTAGATGCACAGCACGCCGGTCAGCATGGCCAGGCCGAAGCTCTGGAACAGTTCGCCCATGACTTCGGCGTCGCCCACGGTGGCCTGGCGCACGCCAGGCGGCAGGTTCTTGATGGTGGGCAGGTCGGCCACGCGCTGGGCGACTTCGCCCAGGTCCATGCCGGCCAGCTCGATCTCGAAGTTGATGTTGCGCGAGCGGTCGTAGCGGTCGATGACGGACGGTCCCGCGGAGAAGTCCAGGGTGGCGACCTGGTCGAGCAGGACCGGGCCTCGCGTGCCGGGCACGGACAGGCGGCCGAGCAGGGAGAGGTCTTGGCGCGCGGCCTGGTCCAGGCGGACGACGATGGGGACCTGGCGCTGGGACAGGTTGAGCTTGGGCAGGGAGATGTCGTAGTCGCCGACGGTGGCGATGCGCAGGGTGTCGGCGATGGCGCTGCTGGTGACGCCCAGGTCGGCGGCGCGGGCGAAGTCGGGGCGTACGGCGATTTCGGGGCGGATGAGGCTGGCGGTGGACGAGATATTGCCCAGGCCCGGTATGGTGCGCAGTTCCTTGGAGACGGCCAGGGCCGCCTGGTTCAGCGCGTCGGGGTTGTCGCCGGTCAGCACGAGCACGTATTTGTTGTTGGAGCCGCCCAGGCCGACGCGGCTGCGTATGCCGGGGATTTCCTGCAGGGCGGCGCGCATGTCTTCTTCGATGCCTTGTTTCCTGGGGCGGTCTTCGCGCGGGTCGAGCTGGATGGTCAGGGTGGCCTTGCGGACTTCGGCCGCGCCGGACATGGAGAACGGGTCGCCGCCGGCGGTGCCGCCGCCGATGGTGGTGTAGACGCTGCGCACGTGGGGGACCTTGGCCAGCCGCAGGCGGACGAGTTCGGCGGTGTCCAGGGTCTGGGCCAGGGTGGAGCCGGGCGGCAGCTCGACCACGACCTGGGTCTGGGAGTTGTCGTCGGCGGGCATGAAGCCGGCGGGCAGCAGCGGGATCATGCCGATCGACAGGAGGAAGAAGACGGCGGCGCCCAGCACGGTCAGCCAGCGGTGGCGCAGGCAGGCGGCCACCCAGCGCATGTAGGTCTGGAGCCAGCGCGGTTCCTTGCCGGCATGCACGACGGGCTTGAGCAGGTAGGCGGCCATCATGGGCGTGAGTACGCGCGCGACGATGAGCGAGGCGAACACGGCCAGCGAGGCGGTCCAGCCGAATTGCTTGAAGAAGCGTCCGGCGACGCCGCTCATGAAGGCGGTGGGCAGGAAGACGGCGATCAGGGTGAAGGTGGTGGCGACCACGGCCAGTCCGATTTCGTCGGCGGCTTCCATGGCGGCCTGGTAGGGGCTCTTGCCCATGCGCAGGTGGCGCACGATGTTCTCGACTTCGACGATGGCGTCGTCCACCAGGATGCCGATGACCAGGGACAGCGCCAGCAGGGTGATGACGTTGATCGAGAATCCCAGGAAGTACATGCCTGCGAAGGCGGGGATGACCGACAGCGGCAGCGCGACGGCGGAGATCAGCGTGGCGCGCCAGTCGCGCAGGAACAGCCAGACGACCAGCACGGCCAGCAGCGCGCCTTCGTACAAGAGGCGCATGGAGCCGTCGTATTCTTCCTGGACCGGCGTGACGAAGTTGAAGGACTCGGTGATCTGCAGGTCGGCATGCTGGGCCTTGAGTTCGTCCAGCGCGCGCTGCACGCCCGCGGCAACGTCCAGTTCGCTCGCGCCGCGGCTGCGGGCCACCTCGAAGCCGACGACGGGCTGGCCGTCGAGCAGGGCGGCCGAGCGCCGCTCGGCGATGGTGTCGGTCACGGTGGCGACGTCGGATAGCCGGATGGACCGGCCGTCGCTCAGGACCAGCCGCAGGCCGGCGAGTTCTTCGGCGGTGCCCACGGTGGCCAGGGTGCGCACGGGTTGTTCGGCGTCGCCGATGTCGGTGCGGCCGCCGGAGCTTTCGCGCTGCACCTGGCGCAACTGGCGCGAGATGTCGGCGGCGGACGCCCCCAGGGCCTGCAGGCGCTGCGGGTCGAGCGCGATGCGTATCTCGCGGGTTACGCCGCCCACGCGGTTGACCGCTCCCACGCCGGGCACGTTCAGCAGTTTGCGGGCGACGTCGTTGTCGACCAGCCAGGACAGCGCTTCGTCGTCCATGCTGCTCGCGCGCACGGTGAAGGCCAGCACGGGCTGGCCTGCCAGGTCGACCTTGTTGATGATGGGGTCGCGCAGGTCGGCAGGCATGTCGGCGCGCACGCGCGAGACCGCCGAGCGTACATCGTCCACCGCTTCCTGCAGGGGTTTTTCCAGCTCGAACTCGGCGGTCAGGCTGACGCTGCCATCCTGGATCTTGGTGTAGACGTGCTTGAGGCCCTGCAAGGTGGCGATGGAGTTCTCCAGCTTGCGGGCGACGTCGTTCTCCAGTTGGCTGGGCGAGGCCCCGGGCAGCGAGGCCGTGACCATGACCATGGGCAGGTCGATGTCGGGGAAGTTCTGCACCTTCATGGCGCTGAACGACAGCAGGCCCGCGAAGGTCAGCAGCACGAACAGCATGACCGACGGAATGGGGTTGCGTATGGACCAGGTCGAGACGTTCATCGCGTCGGCTCTCAGCGCGTCACGGCGGTGGCAGGGGTGGCCGCGGGAGCGGGCGTGTCGACCACGCGCACCAGGTCGCCGTCGGTCAGGAAGCCCGCGCCGCGCACGGCGACGCGGTCGGTGGGTGCGAGGCCGTCCAGGACCTCGACCCGGTCGCCGTCGCGCCGTCCCGGCTGGATCTTGCGCTGGGCCACCCGGTTGTCCGCGCCTACGACGAAGACGTAGTTGAAGGCCTCGCGCATGACGACGGCTTGCTGGGGCACCGTCAGGCCCTGTGCGGAGCCCAGTTCGAATTCGCCGCGCGCGAACATGCCGGCCTTGGCCGAGGAGTTCGGCGCGCCGGCGCCGGGCAGGTCGACGTAGACCAGGGTATTGCGCGTTTGCGGGTCGACGGTGGGGCCGATGGTGCGGACCTTGCCTTGCAGGCGTTCGCCGCTGGCCGCGACGACGGTGACGGGGTCGCCCACGCGCACGCGGCCGACCTCGGCGGAGGTGACCTCGCCGCGCCATTCCAGGCGGCCCTTGCGGATCATGCGGAAGAGTTCGGTGCCGGCGCCCACGACCGCGCCTACCGTGGCGGTGCGCGACGAGATGACGCCGCTGTCGGGCGCGCGGACCTGCGTGAATTTCAGGCGCAATTCCTGCGCGGCAAGGCTAGCCCGGGCGGACTCCACGCGCGCCTGGGCGGTCTGGCCGCCGGTCACGTACTGGTTGATCTGCGATTCGCTCAGGGCGCCGGAGGCTTTCAGGGACTGGGCGCGCTCGGCGTTGGCGCGGGCCTCGGCGGCGCTGGCCTCGGCCTCGGCCAGCGCGGCGCGGGCCTGGGCGATGTCCGCGCGCACGGTTTCCTGCGCGAAGGTGGCCAGTACCTGGCCGGCCTTGACGGTATCGCCCACGTTGACCAGGACGTCCTGCAGGCGCAGGCCGCCGATCTCGGCGCCCAGGCTGGCTTCCTGCCAGGCCATGATGTTGCCATTGGCCTGCAGGGCGAGGCGCAGGGACCGCATCTGCGGCTGGGCGACGGTGACGGTCAGGGCTGGCCGGACGGCCGGGGCGGCGCCGGTGTCGGCCGCGCGCAGGGCGGGCGCGAGGAAGGCGCCGGCCAGGATGGCGCCGAGCACGGCGGCGGCGATGAGAGGGCGTAGCGGCATGGACGGGATCATGGTTGGGGTGGGGCCGGGGCGGCAACGAGCCCTGCGGCGACGAGGTTCGTGAGATGTCGTCAGGAAGGGTTGGCGGCAGGCTTCGCGGAGGCCGACGGCGGCGTGTCCGGAGGCGCCGGCGCGTCCTGCCGCCAGCCGCCTCCCGCCGCGCGGTACAGCGCGATCCAGGCCGCCATGCGCTCGCGCTCCAGCGCGGACTGGGTGGTGCGCGCCGTCAGCAGCATGCGCCGCGACTCCTCCAGTTCCAGCAGGCTGGCCAGGCCGCCGCGATAGCGCTGCTCGGTGGCTTCGAACGAAGCCTGGTATCCCTCGACCGCGGCGCGCGCGTCGGTGGTGCGCGCGGCCGTGCTTTCCAGGTTGACCAGGGCTTCCTCCACTTCGCGCACGGCCTGGCGCGCCGTGGCGCGATACTGCGTGACGGCTTCGTCGTAGCGGGCCCGGGCAGCGTCGATGTCGGCGCGGTGGCGGCCGCCGTCGAACAGCGGCAATGACACCGACAGCGGACCGATGGACCAGGTCGAGACATCGACGTTCATGCCGCGTGCCTTGAACGAGGCCGCGCCCACGCTGCCGGCCAGGGTCAGGCGCGGGTAGCGCTTGGCCTGGGCGCTGCCGACCTCGGCGCTGGCCGCCGCCACGTTGCGATCGGCGTTGAACAGGTCGGGGCGTTGCGCCAGCACGGCGGCCGGCAGGTGGTCGATGGCGAACAGCGTGTCGGACGGAGGTTGCGCCGGCGCGGCCAGCCGGGCACGCAACTCGGGTTCGTCCAGCGCGGTCAGCGCCACCAGCGCCTTGACGCTGATGTCGCACGAGGTCCGCTGCTGGCGGGCGCGGGCGGCGGCTTCGGCGCTGCTGGCGCGCGCCAGCGCGGCGTTGGCGGTGGACTGGAAGCCCGCGCGCATGGCGAGGTCGGTCAGGCGCGCGCTTTCCGCGCGCGAGGCCGCGTCCGATTCCTGGATGGCGAGCTCGCGGCGGCAACTACGGAAGTTGTTCAACTCGTTGGCGACTTCCGCGGCCACCGAGATGCGCGCGTCGTGCCATTGGGCCTGCGCGCCCTCCAGGCGGGCCTGCGCGGCGTCGCGCGTGGCGGCGTTGGCGCCGAACAGGTCGATCTCCCACGAGGCCTGCAGGCCGGCCTGGTTCTGCGTGGCGATGCCGCCCGCGATCTGCGAAAAGCCGCGGCTGGTTTGCGCCGTGGCGTCGAGCGTGGGCCCCAGGGCGGCGCCGGCGGACACGCGGGCGGCCCGGGCCTGCAGGAAGCGCGAGCGCGCCGTGCCCACGGTCGGGCTGGCCGCCTGTGCCGCTTCGATCAATCCGGGCAGGGCCGGGTCGCCGGTCTGTTGCCACCATTGCAGCAGGCGCTGCGGGTTGGAGTCATGCGGCAGGGAGGGTTCGGCGGAGGCGGGCAGCGAGGCCTGCCAGCCGGCCGGCGTGGCCAGCGGCACGGACGGCGCGGGCGGTTGCAGGCTGCAGCCGGCAATCAGCAGCAAGGCCAGGCCCAGACCGGCCGGGCCGGGGCGTGGCGACGAAGAAACAAAGGACTGGGCGCGAGCGAGAGGCATGCTGGAGGCGCGGATGCCGGCGGGATCGCCGCCGGTCCGCACAGTTAGAGTGCATGGACGACTCGATAGCGTAATCGAAAAGGTATTAGGAAGTCGTGAATATCGAGAACATTTCTCGATACGGAAGGGCACGGATGCAGCCCGGGGGCGGGCGGGCCGCCCGCCACGCTCCTACCGGGACAGCGAGGCCAGGTCGTAGCCCGCCACGCGCTTGTAGCCGTTGGAGATGGCGGCCAGTTCCTCCTGGCTGATGACATCGTCGATGTGCCGGAAGGGGCGATCGCCCGTGCGCTCATACACTTCCTTCAGGATGGCGTCCGGCGGCGTCTTGCGGTTGGTCAGCACGATGTCCGTCGTCGCGGGGCGGCGCTGCGATTCATATCGCGCCAGCGCGGCCGGCACGTCCGGCTCCGCGGCCAGCGCGGCAGCCAGGGCGCGCGCGTCCAGGATGGCCTGCCCCGCGCCGTTCGAGCCGCGCGGCACCATGGGATGCGCCGCGTCGCCCAGCAGGGTGACCCGGCCCTGCGTCCACCAGGGCAGCGGGTCCTGGTCCACCATGGGAAATTCCAGCAGGACGTCCGCGGCGCGGATCATGGCGGGCACGTCCAGCCAGTCGAAGCGCCAATCCTCGAAGACGCCGATGAAGTCCTCCAGCCGTCCGCGCCGGTTCCAGTCGCGGCGCTCGTAGCGGGGCGTCGTCACTTCGGCCACCCAGTTGATCAACTGGCATCCATCGGCGTCGAGCGCGTTGCGGATCGGGTAGATGACCATCTTGCCCGGCGTCAGCCAGCCGCCGCGGACATAGGTGGCGCCGTCGAAATAGGGCTTCCAGCGGGTGACGCCGCGCCACATGTTGACCCCGGAGTAGACCGGCTCGCCTTCGGCGGGATGCAACTGCTTGCGGATCACCGAGTGCAGGCCGTCGCAGGCGATCAGCGCATCGGCCGCGCGGGGACCAAGGGAGTTGCCGGCGGGATCGACGAACGAGGCGGTGACGCCGCCGGGCGTCTGCGTGAAACCGGTGCAACGATGGCCCGCGACGATGCGGTCCGCGCCCAGGCGCTCGCGGCAGGCCTCGAGCAGGATCATCTGCAGGTCCCCGCGATGGGCCTGGAACTGCGGCCACTCGTAGCCCGCCTGTCGGCCGGTCGACTCGGAATAGACGTGCTGTCCGAAGCGGTTGAAGAAGGTGGTGGTCGTGGTGGTGACGGCCACCTTCGCCAGGGCCTCGTTCAGGCCGAGCTCGCCCAGGACCCGGGTCGAGTGGGGCAGCAGGCTCACGCCCACGCCCAGCGCCTGGATTTCCGGCGCCGCCTCGAAGACCCGGGCGGCGATGCCCATCTTGTGCAGCGACAGCGCCAGGGTCAGGCCGCCTATGCCGCCGCCCACGATCATGACTTCCATGAAGACTCCTCTTGGTGTGGTTGGGATATGCGTGCTATTGGGACGCCAGGCCGGCCTGGCGGATGACGCCGGCCCAGCGCCTGAGGTCGTCCCGCGTCAGCCTGGCCAGGTCGTCTGGCGTGCCGCCGCTGGGCTGCAGGCCTTGCATGGAGAGGCTCTTGACCACGTCCGGCATCTTCAGGATCTGCGCGACCTCGGCGTTCACCTTGCCGACGATGGCCGGCGGCGTGCCGGCGGGCAGGTAGAGGCCGTACCACATGTCGACGTCGACGTCGGCGATGCCGGAGGCCTCGGCCAGCGACGGGATGTCGGGCGTCACGGCGGTGCGCCGCGTGCCGCCGGCGGCCAGCATCTGCATCTTGCCGGCGCGGGCGAATTGCAGCGCCTGGTGGACGGGAACGAAAGCCAGGTCAACCTGGCCCGACAGCACGTCGTTGACCAATCCGCCCGAGCCTTTGTAGGGCACGTGGACCACGTCGACGCCAGCGCGCTGCTTGACCAGCTCCATGGCCAGGTGGTGAGGCGTGCCGGTGCCGGGCGAGCCGTAGTTGAGCTTGTGCGGCTGCTTCCTGGCCAGCTCGATCAGTTGGGACACCGACTTGGCCGGGAGGTCGGGGCGGGTCACGAGCGCCAGGCTGCCGATGGCGATGGGCATCACCGGCGTGAAGTCCTTTACCGGATCGAAGGTGACGCCCTGCATGAAACTCGGCGTCATGATGATGGTGTTGGCCGTCATCAGGTAGGTGTAGCCGTCGGGCGCGGCCCGCGCGGCCAGGTCGGTGCCGATGTTGCCGCTGGCGCCGGGGCGGTTCTCGACTACCGCCGCGTACTGCCAGGCCTCGGATAGTTTCTGGCCTATGGTCCGGCCCAGCACGTCGATGCCGCCGCCTGCCGAGAAGGGCACGATGATGCGGATGGGGCGAGTGGGATAGGGTTCGTCCGCCTGGACCGCGCCGGCGGCCAGCGCCAGCAGCCAGGCACTACAGAACGAGCGACGGGAGAAGCAGCGGCGGGTGGGCATATCGACCTCTCTGGTGGGACAGGAACGATCGCCATTCAATACGAGCTTTATACGCGAGTGAAATATGAATAAAGTATGAATTGATCAGGTATCTGCATCAATGCACCGACATGAACATCTCCCACCGCCAGCTCAAGGCCTTCCTGCTGCTGGCCCAGCAGCGGAATTTCTCCCGCGCGGCCGAGCAACTGCACATCGCCCAGTCGGGCCTGAGCCTGATGATCCGGGAACTGGAAGGGCAACTGGGTTTCCGTCTGTTCGACCGCACCACGCGGCAGGTCACGCTGACGCAGTTCGGCGCCGAGTTTCGCGCCGTGGCCGAACAGAACGTCAAGCGGATCGAGGAGATCGTGGAGCAGGTGGGGAGATCGGCGCAGCGTGCCAATACCACGCTGTCGATCGGCGCGCCGCCGCTGACCTGTTCCTATCTGCTGCCCCCGGTCGTGGCGGCCTTCGAGCAGCGTCATCCGGGCGTGCGCCTGACCGTCGTCGACACCGACCTGCCATCGGTGTCCAGCATGGTGCGTGCCGGGCACCTGGACGTCGGGCTGGGCATGTTCATCAAGGCGGCGCCGGGCATGTTGCGGCAGCCGCTGTTCCACTTCTCGCTGGTGGCGGCCAGCGCCGCGCCGAAGTTCCAGCTGGCGCGGTCGCCACGTTCCTGGAGCGCGCTGGCGGGCGAGCAATTCATCAACCTGCCCTTCGACAACCCCTTGCAGCAGTTGATCGACAAGAACCTGGCCCTGGTGGGCCACGAAGGTCCGCCGCGCTTCGTCGTCAATTTCATCGAAACCCAGATCGGCCTGGCCGAGGCCGGGCGCGGCATCGCCATCCTTCCCTCGACCGCCGTCCCCGCCTGCCGGGGCCGCGGCATCCGTCTCGAGCCGCTGGGCCCGCCCCTGGTCGAACTGGAGTTCTACGAACTGCGCGACCGCGGCCGCAAGCTGCCGCCGTGCGCCGACGATTTTTGCGATCTGCTCAAGCGCTCCATTCCCCGCGCCGTGCGAGGCGGGTAGGGGGCGGCAAAAAAAACCGGACCGTTTCCGGTCCGGTTTTCCCAGCGTACGCCCAGGGGGTTCTGGGCGCTTGCAAGGAGCGCGCGCGGCGCTCCCGCCGCCGATTTAGAACATGTGACGCAGGCCGACGCCGAACTGGCGGGTGGTCTTGTCGCCGGTCGTGACGGCGCTGCCGTAGTGACCGACGTTGTCCATGTTGCTGAAGAAGGCATAGGCGTTGGTACGACGCGACAGCGGGTAGGTGTAACCGACGCTGAAGCCTTCGATGTCCCAGTCCTTGGCTTTCTGGTACGAGCCGAACAGCGAGCCGGGGCCGACGGGAGCCGACGCGCCGACCATGTACGACAGGGTCTTCTTGGCGAAGCGGCCGTTCCAGCCCGGGATGTCGCCAACGTTGACCGCGACGTTGCGCTGGTCGGCGATGGCGGCATGCAGCTTGACCACGCCGAAGTCATAGGTACCGCCCAACTGGGTCGAACGGCCGACGTTGCCGCCGGTCGAGGGCTCGACCTGGTCGTAGGTCAGGGCGACTTCGACGGGACCGTTGGCGTAGCGCAGGCCCGAGGTGATGGCGCGGTTGTTGGTGCCGGCGACCGGGGTTTCGCTGGTCGAGCGGTTGAAGCTGTAGCCGATGGCGCCTTGCAGGCCGTTCCAGGTCGGCGTGAAGTACATCACGCTGTTGCTGTTGCGGACCTGGTTGGCGGCGATGAAGGTCGAGCCCATGCCGGCCTGACGGAAGGTCGTGCCGAACGGATCGATGTTGGTGAAGAATTGCGAGCCCAGGATGAACTGGCGGCCCAGGCGGATTTCACCCAGCGTGTTGGACGACAGGCCCACCCACGATTGGCGGTTGAACAGGCCGGACTGGGTGGTGGTGCCGTCGTCGGCGTTGATGCCGGCTTCCAGCAGGAAGTTGGCCTTCAGGCCGTTGCCCAGGTCTTCCGAGCCACGCAGGCCGAAGCGGGAATCGCTCTGCAGGCCGCTGTCCAGCGCGTTGCGCGCCTTCATGCCTTCGGTCTTGGTATACAGGTAGCCCATATCCATGATGCCGTACAGGGTGACCGAGCTTTGCGCTTGCGCGGTACCAGCCATGCCGGCCAGAACGGCGGCAGCGATCAGGGTCTTTTTCATTCGTACATCTCCATGATTGATCTGGCTGTCGCGGCAGACGGGGGGTGCGAGGCGCCGGATGGAATGCGCGGATCCATCGTCGGGTATCCGTTTGCTGCGGGAAAACCAGAGCTTCCTGGTAGGAAGTTGTTCATATTGCAGCAAAGAATGCGGGTTACTACCAAGTCGAGAGACGAATGAAGGCCGGGTTTTTACTTATTCTTACGGCTTTCGTTGTTTTTGCGCAAAAAACCAACGAAAAAGCCCGTCTCCAGGCAAGCCGAAGACGGGAAAACACTCACTGCTGAAGTAAGCACTTCGAAACATGGGCCGGATGCCCCGGCCCATGCCTGAGCCGGGCTTAGAACTTGTGCTGCAGGCCGATGGCGATTTCGCGCTTGTCGCCCAGGGCCTTGTTGTCCGTGCGGACGATCACGTCGGTGTACTGGTTGAACAGGGCGTAGATCATGGTGCGCTTGGACAGCGTGTAGTTGTAGCCGATGGCGTAGCCATTGATGGCCTTGTCGGCGCGGCCGGCGTTGATGTTGGCGTTGTCGTTGCGCTGGTAGGTGGCGAACACGGAGTGCGCGCCGAACGGCACGGTCACGCCCAGCAGGTACGAGTTCTCCTTCTCGGCGTTCGACTTGTAGCCGGAGTTCTGCAGGCGGCCGTAACCGGCGTGCAGCTTGGCCACGCCGAAGTCGTAGGTGGCGCCCAGCTGGATGTTCTTCAGGTCGGAGCCGCCCACGCCCGCACCGGGAGCCAGGTCGGCCGCGTTCTTCTGTTCGTACGTCAGGACGGCCAGCAGGGGGCCGTTCTGGTAGCGCAGGCCCAGCGAGTAGGCGGCGTTGTCGGCGTCGTTGCCGGCGGTTTCGCTGCCGTTGGCGTTGAAGCTGTAGCCGGCGCCGACCTGGAAGCCGCTGAACTTGGGCGACAGGTAGAAGGCGCTGTTGCTGAAGCGGTCATCGATGCCGCTGACGTTGAAGACGGTCTTGCTCTGGGCCTGCGAGTAGGCGTTGCCGAAGGGGTTGATGGCGCCGCGGAACCAGTTGAAGCCCAGGGAGTCCTGGCGGCCCAGGCGGATTTCACCGAAGTTGCCCGACACACCGACCCAGGCGGCGCGGTCGAACAACTGGCCGCTGGCGCTCTGGATGCCCGTGTCGGCCTTGAAGCCGCTTTCCAGCTGGAAGTTGGCCTTCAGGCCGTTGCCCAGGTCTTCCACGCCACGCAGGCCGAAGCGCGAGCTGCCGGCGATGCCGCTTTCCAGCCCGTTGGTGGCCGATTGGCCATCCTGCTTGCTGTTCATGAATCCCATGTCGACGATACCGTACAGCGTCACGCTCTGGGCTTGCGCGGTGCCGGCGAAGCCAGCCAGCAGCGCGGCGGCGATGAGGGTCTTTTTCAATTGAGAACTCCAGATGGATTTGTGTGATGTGGCACGAGGGCGTTGCTCAAGTGCTCGGACGAGAGGATGACGATCCAACATGAGGCGAAAATGACAACGGGGTTGCGTCGCGCCGGACGTTGTTCAAGAACAACGAATCGGGGATTGCCTATACTGGAATCTGTTCATGTCGCTGTCCGGCCATGTCCGGACCGGAGGTCGCAATGTCGGGAACCGCATCCTTTCGCCGTATTTCCCTGCTGGACCGGGTGCTGTCCGAGGCGGATCGCGCCGTGCGCGTGCTGACGGGGTCGGTGTCGGCGCAGCGGCCGAATCCGGCGGGACGCCTGTCCGCCGCTGCCGAGGGGACGTCCGGGGACGCTTCGGGCCCGGCGTTGACGGAAACCGAGCGCAAGCACGCGGCCGGCCTGATGCGGGTCAATCATGTGGGGGAGGTGTGCGCCCAGGCGCTGTACCGGGGCCAGGCGCTGGTCTGCGACAAGCCGGAGACACGCCAGGTATTCCTGGACGCGGCGGCCGAAGAGACCGATCACCTGGCCTGGCTGGACGACCGCCTGCGCGAGCTGCGTTCGCATTCCAGCCTGTTGAATCCGTTCTGGTATGCGGGGGCCTTCGGGCTGGGCATGCTGGCGGGCAAGGCGGGCGAGGCCTGGAACCTGGGCTTCATGGCGGAAACCGAGCGGCAGGTGGAGCGCCATCTGGACGGACACCTGGGTACGCTGCCGGCCAGTGATGCGCGTTCGCGCGCGATCGTCGAACGGATGGCCGCCGACGAGCGCCAGCATCGGGTGACGGCGGAGCAGCGTGGCGGCGTCGAGCTGCCCGCTCCGGTGCGGGCAGCGATGCGGTGCGGGTCCAGGCTCATGACCTCCACCGCGTATTACCTCTGACGCGCTTCAGTCGGCTTCGACGATTTCCACCGACCAGGTCAGTTCCGCGGTCTTTTCGAGCATGGCCGAGGCCGAGCAGTACTTTTCGTGGGAAAGCTGCACTGCACGCTCGACCGCCGCGGGCGGAAGGTTCTTGCCCGTTACCGTGAAGGCGAAATGGATCTTGGTGAAGACCTTGGGGTCGGTGTCGGCCCGCTCGGCCTTGAGCGCCACCGTGCAGCCGCGCACGGCATGGCGGCCGCGCTTCAGAATCAGGACGACGTCGTAGGCCGTGCAGCCGCCTGTTCCGGCCAGCACCAGTTCCATCGGCCGGGGCGCGAGGTTGTTGCCCCCGCCGTCCGGCGCGCCATCCATGACGGCGACGTGTCCGCTGCCCGTCTGGGCGGTGAACAGCATGCCCTGGGGGCCGCCCCAGCTTACGATGCATTCCATGATATTCCTCGTGCTGCGATAGAAAGTTGACGATCAGCACGATGATAGCGGGTGGGAGGCAGGTTTCGCGGTTGTCGCCGGCTCCGGCCATGTTGCGATGCGGCGAAAACTGCGACAAATGGTCGCGCCCCCTGCCGGAGCTGTTCCAGGGCCGGATTTTTTCTCCGCAACGTTGCGGAGTGGTGGGATGGTTTGTGTATAACTTATTGATTGGTAAGGAGTTTTTTGTCGGCATCCACATCGGTTTTTGTACGTAGGCAACAACCCTTAGGGGTTCTTGCATCGCACAAAAGATCTCTCTATAATTAACCCAACGGATGACGCTTTGTATGTCGACACGGCCTCGGGCCCCTCGGCATCGTCGGATAGCCCCGCAAAGCCCATCTACCGGTGTCTCCTCCACCCTCCTCCTTTGGTGGATTAGCCCGAAGCCGCAAGGCTTCGGGCTTTTTTTTGCCCGTACCATGCTGCTTCGCATCAAAATATGTCGACAGCACATCCGCATCCATGGCTGAGCAAGCCTGAGTCGCCTGAAAAGGATGGGGAGGGGCGCGCAGAACCGCGCTAAAAAAGGACTTAACTTGTTGATATAAAAAGAATTTTGCCTGTTGAAAATTGATACCGCATGGTGGTGAACAGGTCAAAAAAACTTCTTGCATCGCACAAACCGCTTCCCTATAATGGGTTCAACGGATGACGCTTTGTATGTCGACACGGCCCCGGGCCCCTCGGCATCGTCGGATAGCCCCGCAAAGCCCATCTACCGGTGTCTCCTCCACCCTCCTCCTTTGGTGGATTAGCCCGAAGCCGCAAGGCTTCGGGCTTTTTTTTGCCTGTTTTCGGATCAGCGCATCATCGTGCCGCCACCCGTGGAGCCGCCATAGCTGCCGCCGGTCGAGCCGGCGCCTTGCATCAGCGCGCCGTACCGCTGCATCAGGGCAGGATCCTGCTGGACGGCTGCGTTGATGGCGTTGAACTCCCGCACGGTCAGCCCTTCGCTCCAGACAGCCTGCGCCTTGCGGCCATTGGCTTCGTCGAAAGTGGCGTTGGTGGGCTCGCCGCCCGCGGTGGTGGCGGCGGCCGCCCCGGTTCCGGGCGACACCGCGTTCACTTTCCTGGCGGCGTTGGCGAAGCGCTGCAGCTGATCGTCGGTAACCGACTGCGGCGATATCGTCGAGGCCTGCTGGGTGGACGTGTCGCGCTGGGGCGCCGCGCAGGCGGCCAGTCCCGCGGCCACGGCTCCGGCGGCCAGCATCGTCTTGATCGTTTTCATCGGACGGTTCTCCATAAGGCACTGTGAACGGCCTAGTGTCTGCCCTTAAGTGGCGCCGGGATCTTTTCTTATGTATGGATGTTTATCAAAGCATGAAGCGCGGCCGTGGCATCACAGGGGAAGCGGGCGGTGGCGTCGGATATCGTTACAGCTGGACCGGGGGCCGGATGGCTGCCGCGGGTGGGTCGGCGCATGGCCTTTGACTTTGCGGGATATTCCGGGTTACCATCTTCTGCTTACCCTTTTTCCGTACCTGCAGTTCACAATGCCGAGGCGGGATCGGGGTGACTGCCGTCAGGAAGCCCGTAGGGGGCTTTACGGGCACCAGATATGTCACAGAGATCATCATGAAAACCTTCGTTGCGAAACCGCATGAAGTGACGCGTGACTGGTACGTGATTGACGCCAAGGGCAAAGTCCTAGGTCGTGTGGCCAGCGAAGTCGCACGCCGTTTGCGCGGTAAACACAAGCCTGAATTCACGCCTCACGTCGATACCGGCGACTACATCGTCATCATCAACGCCGCCGATATCGTCGTCACCGGCAACAAGGCGCAGGACAAGCGCTACTACCGCCACTCGGGCTATCCCGGCGGTATCACCGAAACCACGTTCCTGAAGATGCAGCAGCGTTTTCCTGGTCGTGCGATCCAGAAGGCCGTCAAGGGCATGCTGCCCAAGGGTCCCCTGGGCTACGCCATGATCAAGAAGCTGAAGGTGTACGCAGGATCCGAACATCCGCACACCGCCCAGCAGCCCAAGCTGCTGGACATCTGAGGAGCCGCGCATGATCGGTAACTGGAATTATGGAACCGGCCGCCGCAAGACCTCGGTGGCGCGCGTGTTCCTGAAGAAAGGCTCGGGCAAGATCACCGTCAACGGCAAGCCCGTCGACGAGTACTTCGCTCGCGAGACCGGCCGCATGATCGTTCGCCAGCCGCTGGAACTGACCGGCCACCTGGAAACCTTCGACTTCCACGTCAACGTCCACGGTGGTGGCGTGAACGGGCAGGCCGGCGCGGTGCGCCACGGCATCACCCGCGCGCTGATCGACTACGACGCGACGCTCAAGTCCGCGCTGTCGCAAGCCGGCTTCGTGACTCGCGATGCCCGCGAGGTCGAGCGCAAGAAGGTCGGTCTGCACAAGGCGCGACGTCGCAAGCAGTTCAGCAAGCGCTGATCGGCTTCGATCCCCCTCGTCCCGTTCCGGCTCCGGCCGGCGGGCGAGACAAGAAAGGCCGCAGCGATGCGGCCTTTTTTTCGCTTTGAGCGGCGCTCGCCCGAAGGGGCGTCACATCGATGCTGCCGAGCGTGGGGTATTCTTATTCATCACATGTCGCAGGGCACCGTCCCGCTTTCCCGGGCCGGGAAGCGCAAGGGACTCCAGGAGATTGCAATGGCCAAGATCAAGGTAGGTATCGTCGGCGGCACGGGCTACACCGGCGTGGAACTGCTGCGCCTGCTGTCGCAGCACCCGAACGCGGAGCTGACCGCGATCACCTCGCGCAAGGAAGACGGCATGCCGGTGGCCGACATGTACTCCAACCTGCGCGGCAAGGTGGACCTGGCGTTTTCCTCGCCCGACAAGGCCAGGCTGACAGAGTGCGACGTGGTGTTCTTCGCGACGCCCCATGGCGTGGCCATGGCGCAGGCGCAGGAACTCCTGGCCGCCGGCGTCAAGATCATCGACCTGGCCGCCGATTTCCGCCTGCAGGACCTGGCCTCGTTCGAGAAGTGGTACAAGATGCCGCACGCCTGCCCGGACGTGCTGCGCGAGTCGGTCTACGGCCTGGTCGAACTGAACCGCGAGAAGATCCGCGGCGCACGTGTCGTGGGCAATCCCGGCTGCTACCCGACCACCGTGCTGCTGGGCCTGGCGCCGCTGCTCGAGGGCCGGGCCAAGGCGTCGCCGCTGGTGGACGCGTCCACGCTCATCGCCGATTGCAAGTCGGGCGTGACCGGTGCCGGGCGCAAGGCCGAGCTGCACATCCTGTTCTCGGAAGCCAGCGACAACTTCAAGGCCTACGGTGTGTCGGGCCATCGCCACCATCCCGAGATCGTCGAGCACCTGCAGACCCTGCACGGCGGGCCGGTAGGGCTGACCTTCGTGCCGCACCTGACGCCCATGGTGCGCGGCATGCATTCGACCATCTACGCCCGCATCGACCCGAAGGCGCGCGACGTCGATTTCCAGAAGCTGTTCGAGCAGCGCTATGCCGATGAGCCGTTCGTCGACGTGATGCCCGCGGGCAGCACGCCCGAGACCCGCTCGGTGCGTGCCTCCAACATGATCCGGATCGCCGTGCACCGGCCCGGCAACGGCGACCAGCTGGTCGTCCTGGTGGTGCAGGACAACCTGGTCAAGGGCGCATCCGGCCAGGCCGTGCAGAACATGAACCTGATGTTCGGGTTGCCCGAGGACGCCGGGCTCGGCCAAGTGGCGGTGCTGCCCTGATGAAGCGGCGGCCGCTGTTTCCGGCGCTGGTGCCGCGCAGGCTGCGGCGCGGCGCGGGGCCGGCTGCGCGGGCCGACGGGACGGGACTGCCCCCTGCCTCGCCGTGGCGGATCGTGGTCCTGGTATTGCTGCTGGCGCTGGGCGCTGCCCTGGGAACGGGGCTGTACGAGTCGGCACGCCGAATCTTCGGCGGGCCGCAGGTCTCGGCATCCGAACTGGCGCAATTGCGCGCCGAGCACCAGCGGCTGATCGCCGACAACGAGCGCTTGCAGGGCAGCCTGGCAGCCGCGGAAAGCCGCCTGGAGATCGAGCGTGCCGCCAAGGACCAGCTCGCGGCCGATTTGCGGGCCGCGCAGAAGGAAATGGGCGACATGCGCAATGACCTGGCATTTTTCGACCAGCTCATTCCCATGGATCCGCGCCAGGCCCAGGTCAATATCCGTTCCGCGGAACTGGAGCGGCAGGGCGAACTGCTGCGCTATCGGGTGCTCCTGATGCGCGGCGGGCGCCCCTCGGGCGAGTTCAGCGGGCGCTTGCAATTCTCGGCGTCCGGCGTGCGCGCGGGCGCCGCCACCACGATAGACCTGCATCCGTTCTCGGTCCCGACCGACGCGCTTGCAGGGGACGGCGCCCCGGTCGCGGCCCGGCCGGCCGCCGACCCGCTGGCCGTGCGGTTCCGGCAGTATCAGCGCGCCGAGGGATCGCTCGCGGTCCCGGCCGGCTTCGTGGTGCGCAGCGTCACGGTGCGCGTGGTCGAGGGAGGCGTGGTGCGCTCGCAAAGCACCGTCAACCTGCCGGCCTGAGGCCGCGGGCTTGAACCTTGGCGGTGCGCCCGCATCTAACGGGTGTGGCCGCCGGCTGTAGTGTCCCTGGCGGCGCCAGGGTTGAAATCAAGCGCCAATAGCGGTTGAATTACCCATTAACCAGATGATTTACAGCGCATGCGCGGCACGGGCCGCGCCTACGCGCAGGCAAGGAGCAGTCATGAACGCAGCAGTCGAACAAGCCAGCCTCGAGGCCCCGCCGATGGGTCTCGTCTTCACCGATGCGGCGGCCGCCAAGGTCAAGGAGCTGATCGATGAAGAAGGCAATCCGGCGCTCAAGCTGCGCGTCTTCGTGCAGGGCGGCGGCTGTTCCGGCTTCCAGTACGGCTTCACCTTCGACGAAGACGTCAACGAAGACGATACGCAACTGGACAAGAACGGCGTGCAACTGCTGATCGATTCCATGAGCTTCCAGTACCTGGTCGGTGCCGAGATCGACTACAAGGAAGGCCTGGAAGGCGCGCAATTCGTCATCAAGAACCCGAACGCCACGTCCACCTGCGGCTGCGGGTCGTCGTTCTCGGTATAAGGCGGGGGCCCACAGGGGCCGCGCCGTTCCGTCCTTTCTTCCAGGGCGCCCTCGCGCAAGCCAGGGCGCTTTTTTCGTTTTCGCTCCTGACCGGTCCGCCCGGCGTGCTTCATGGCTCTCATCGCTCTGACCGACATTGAACTGGCCTACGGCCACGTCCCTCTTTTGCACCGTGCCAGCTTCTCGGTGGAGGCGGGCGAGCGGGTGGGGCTGATCGGCCGCAACGGCACCGGCAAGTCCTCGCTGCTCAAGCTGCTGGATGGCCGCTCCCTGCCCGACGACGGCCTCATCTCGCGCCAGGACGGCCTGAAGGTCGCCACGGTGGAACAGGAGCCGGTATTCGACGAATCGGGCACGGTGTTCGACGCCGTCAGCGAGGGCCTGGCCAAGGGGCGCGACCTCTTGCGTGCCTACCAGCGCCTGACCCACGAACTGGCGGAAACGGCCGGCGGAGCGGACCACGACGCGCTCCTGGCCCGGCTGCAATCCCTGCAGGCGGAGCTGGAGGCGCACGACGGCTGGACGGTGCAGGCGCGGGTCGAGGCCACGCTGGCCCGGCTGAACCTGCCCGCCGATGCGCCGGTGGCCGGATTGTCGGGCGGTACGCGCAAGCGCGTGGCGCTGGCCCGGGCGCTGCTGGGCGATCCCGATCTGTTGCTGCTGGACGAGCCCACCAACCACCTGGATTTCCAGGCCATTGCCTGGCTCGAGGAATTGTTGAAGGCCTTTCCCGGCAGCATTGTCTTCATCACCCACGACCGCCGCTTCCTGGATGCCGTCGCCACTCGCATCGTCGAACTCGACCGCGGCGAACTCGCCAGCTTTCCGGGATCCTTCTCCACCTACCAGATGCGCAAGGCCGAGATGCTGGAGGCCGAACGGCTGGAGCAGGCGCGTTTCGACAAGCTCCTGGCCCAGGAGGAAGTGTGGATACGCAAGGGCGTCGAGGCGCGCCGCACGCGCAGCGTCGGCCGGGTCAAGCGGCTGGAGCAGCTGCGCCTGCAGCGGGCCGAGCGCCGCGAACGCATGGGCAAGGTCAGCATCGACGTGGCCGAGGGACAGCGTTCGGGCAAGCTGGTGGCCGAACTGACCGATGTGTCGAAGTCGTTCGGCGACAAGGCCGTCATCCGCTCGTTCTCGACCACGGTCATGCGCGGCGACCGTATCGGCCTGATCGGACCGAACGGCGCGGGCAAGACCACGCTGCTCAAGCTCATTCTGGGCGAACTGGCCCCCGACACGGGTTCGGTCAGGCAGGGCACCAATCTGTCGGTGGCCTACTTCGACCAGATGCGCAGCCAACTGGACGAGGACATGGCCCTGGCCGACGTCATCAGCCCGGGCAGCGAGTGGATAGAGATCAACGGCCAGCGCAAGCACGTGATGAGCTACCTGGGCGACTTCCTGTTCGCGCCCGAGCGTGCCCGCTCGCCGGTCAAGAGCCTGTCCGGCGGCGAGCGCGCGAGGCTGCTGCTGGCGCGATTGTTCGCGCGGCCGGCCAACGTGCTGGTGCTGGACGAACCCACCAACGATCTCGACATCGAGACGCTGGAACTGCTGGAGGAACTGCTGCAGGACTACTCGGGCACGGTCTTCCTGGTCAGCCACGATCGCATGTTCCTGGACAACGTCGTGACGCAGACCATCGCCTACGAAGGGGATGCGCGCTGGCGCGACTACGTGGGCGGCTACGACGATTGGGCGACGCAGCGCGCCAGGGCCGAGGAAGCCAGGTCGGCCGCGGCCAAGCCCGCGCGCGAGGCCGCCCGCGACGAACCGGCCGCTCCCGCGCCGGAGAGAGCCGCTCCCGCCAAGCCCGGCCGTTCGCGTCTGAGTTCCTGGGAAGCGAAGGAACTGGAGGGCCTGCCCGACGCCATCGCCGCGCTGGAGGCCGAGCAGCAGGAACTGAACGGGAAGCTGGCCGACGGATTGATCTATCGCGACGATCCGGCCGGCGCGACCGCCATCCAGCAGCGCCTGGCGGCGATCGAGGACGAACTGATGGCCAAGCTCGAGCGCTGGGAACTGCTGGAAAGCAAGCGGGGCTGACCCTGCGCGGTTTCAGCCCGCATCAGGCCGTCCGGTGTCGTCGCCCTACGCAGGGTAATAGGCGCCCAGCACACGGGGACCGGCCGCGCCGGTCACGGCGGGCAGGTTGCCGGACAGGCCGGCGACATGGCGATGGGCCAGCCAGGCGAAGGCCAGGGCCTCCATTTGCTGGGCAGGCACGCCCGCGTCGTCGCTGGGTGCGACGGGGCAGGGCAACGCGTCGGCCAGGGCCCGCATCAGGCCGCCGTTGCGTGCGCCGCCACCGCAGACCCACACCTGCTCGCAGGCGGGAAGCTGGCGGCGTATCTCGCGCGAGACCGTTTCGACCGTCAGGGCCTGCAGCGTGGCCTGCACGTCGGCCGCGGCCAATACGCCGTGGCGGGCCTGCCAGGCCTGCAGGCGCTGGTCCAGCCATGACGTGTTGAACAGGTCGCGTCCGGTGGATTTGGGCGGCGGGGCCGCCAGCCACGGTTCGGAGGCAATGAGTTCCGCCAGCAGGTCTGGCCGCATGGTGCCGGAGGCGGCGTAGCGGCCGTCTTCGTCGTAGTCCCGGCCGGTATGCCGGGCGCACCAGGCGTCCAGCAGCAGGTTGGCCGGGCCGGTGTCGTAGCCCACCACGCCGGCGGGCGACAATAGCGTGACGTTGGCGATGCCGCCCAGGTTGACCACGGCGCGCGGCCGGTCGGTGCCGAATATCGCCGCGTGGAAGGCCGGCGCCAGCGGGGCGCCATGCCCGCCCGCGGCCAGGTCGCGACTGCGCAGGTCGGCCACGACCGCGATGCCGGACAGTTCGGCCAGGCGGGCGGGGGCGTTCAATTGCACGGTGTAGCCGGCATCGGGACGGTGGCGGACGGTCTGCCCGTGGGCGCCGATCGCGCGAACCCGCGCGGCGTCCAGGCCGGTCCGGGCCAGCAGTTCGGAGATGACCTGCGCATACAGGTCCGCCAGGGCCAGGCCGGCTTGCGACATCCTGTGGATCTCGTCCGGACCCGGCGTGTTCAGGGCCAGCAACTCCGCCCTCAGGGCCGGCGGCATGGCGACGTCGGCATGCGCGAGGATGCGGGGCCGGCCGCCGTCGAACACGGCGGCCACGCCATCCACGCCGTCCAGGCTCGTTCCGGACATCAGGCCGATGTACGGTTCGGCCATGGCGGACGGCCTTATTGGGCGGCCAGCGACATGTCGCCCGCCGGCATGCTGTAGTCCTTCAACTGGGCGAGCAGCGACATCTGGTGGCGCAGGGGATCGGTCTGCTGCTTGAACAGCGCCAGGCCGCGGGCGCTGAGCTCGGGGGCCTGCGGCAGGGCGACGGTGAGCGGATCGACCGGCTTGCCGGCGATGCGGAACTCGTAGTGCAGGTGCGGGCCGGTGGCCCAGCCGGTCGAGCCGACGCGGCCGATGAACTGGCCCTGGCTGACGCGGGAGCCCTTGGACAGGCCCGGCGCGAACGCGCTCATATGGGCATACAGCGTGGAATACTGGCCATGGTGGCGGACCACGACCACGTTGCCGTAGCCGTTCTGCTTGCCGATGAAGTCGATGGTGCCGTCGGCGGTGCTGCGGATGGGCGTACCGGTGGGCGCGCCGTAGTCCACGCCCTTGTGCTCGCGCCAGGTTTTCAGGATGGGGTGGAAGCGGCGCGAGAAACCGGAAGTGACCCGGGTGAACTCCATGGGCGCGCGCAGGAAGGCCTTGCGCAGGCTCTTGCCGTCGAAGGTGTAGTAGCCGCCGCTGACGCCGGGCTGCTGGTCGAACCAGACGGCCTGGTAGGGCGTGCCCTTGTTGACGAATTCCAGCGCGATGACCTTGCCGGCCCGCACGTAGTTGCCCTGGTGCGTATAGGTTTCGTAGACCACGTTGAAATGGTCGCCGCGGCGCAGGTCGCGGTGGAAGTCGATGTCGCCCGACAGGATCTCGGCGATCTGGGTGGCGACGCTGTCGGGGATGTCGGCGGCATCGGTGGCGCCGAACAGCGAGCTGTAGATCTCGCCGTGGGCGATGCGGGTCTCGCGCTCGGTGTCCAGCTGCACGTCGCGGGCCGACAGGCCTTGCGCGGAGCGTTCGATCTGCAGCATGCGCGAGACGACCTTGTCGCCGGACTCCGCGCCCGGGGTATGGATGTAGCGCAGCCAGCGGACTTCGCCCAGCGCGTCGGTGGAAGCCTGGACCACGCGGCCGGGGTAGAGCTGGTAGAAGCTGCGGGCGTCCGGCGAGGTGCGGATGAAGCGCTCGAGCTCGGGATCGTCCACGCCCAGGCGGTTCAGCAGCGTGGCGACCGAGTCGCCGCGCTGGACGCGTTCTTCGCGGATGAAGTCCGGCGCCTTGGCCTCCTGCTCGGCGACCTGTTCGGACAGGTCCGGCAGGGCCAGCGACTCGACGATGCGGGTCGTGGGCAGGGTCGAGGCGTCCGGCGCCAGCGGCGCGACGCCGATGGCGGCGGCGGTCACGAACAGGCCGGCGGCGCCGGTGCCGATGACGATGCGGCGTTTCAGCGGCGACGAGGTGATGGTCAGGGTGGCGGGATGGGAGGTGATGCGGGAGAGGGTTTGTTGCACCGCTGCGGCGATGCGCTTGAGCATCGCGCCGGCGATGCCGGAAAACTTACGGTTCATGCGGCCTGGCCCCTGGGGTCGGTTGGGCTAGAATTGCTTCGGAGTGCGGGTCCGGAGCGCGGCGTGTCTCGGGCCCCGTTGTATTGCCGCAACTTTGTTGCGCAGCACAAATAGCGTCGCTGGGCTCGATTCATGAACCGAACCCGCGCCTTCATATTTGTAACAACGGGATATCGCCGAAACGGGCCGAGTATATAGAAACTCCCCCGGGCCTGCCAATACGATTGTTTACACTTGACACACTTTCCAGAGCTGTCCGCGCCATGACCGAAACGAAACCCGACTCGTCCGTATCCCTCCCCTCTGGCACGCCCGGGGCGGCGGCGACATATCCGGTTACACCGGAGGTCGAGCGGGACCTGGCGATCGTGCGGCGCGGTTGCGACGAGCTGCTGGTCGAGGCCGAGTTCGCGCGCAAGCTGGCCCGCAGCCGGGCCACCGGCGTGCCGCTGCGCATCAAGCTCGGCCTGGATCCCACCGCGCCCGACATCCATCTGGGCCATACGGTCGTCCTGAACAAGATGCGCCAGTTGCAGGAACTGGGCCACACGGTCATCTTCCTGATCGGCGACTTCACTTCGATGATCGGCGATCCCAGCGGCCGCAACGCCACCCGCCCGCCGCTGACGCGCGAGCAGATCGAGGCCAACGCCAGGACCTACTACGCCCAGGCCAGCCTGGTGCTGGACCCGGCCCGCACCGAGGTCCGCTACAACTCGGAATGGTGCGACCCGCTGGGCGCGCGCGGCATGATCCAGCTGGCCTCGCGCTACACCGTGGCCCGCATGCTGGAGCGCGAGGATTTCACCAAACGTTTCAAGGGCGGCGTGCCCATCTCGGTCCACGAGTTCCTGTACCCCCTGATGCAGGGCTACGACTCGGTGGCGCTGAAGGCGGACCTGGAGCTGGGCGGCACCGACCAGAAATTCAACCTGCTGGTGGGGCGCGAGCTGCAGAAGGAATACGGCCAGGAGCCCCAGTGCATCCTGACGATGCCGCTCCTGGAAGGGACGGACGGCGTCGAGAAGATGTCCAAGTCCAAGAACAACTACATCGGCATTTCCGAGGCGCCCGAGTCGATGTTCGGCAAGCTCATGTCGATCTCCGACACGCTGATGTGGCGCTACTACGAGCTGCTGTCGTTCCGGTCGCTGGAAGAGATCGCCGGCTTGAAGCGCGAGGCCGAGGCCGGCCGCAATCCGCGCGACATCAAGGTGATGCTGGCCCAGGAAATCGTTACACGTTTTCATTCGGCCGCCGCTGCCGAACAGGCCCTGGCGGACTTCGAGGCTCGCTTCAAGCAGAAGGCCATTCCCGACCAGATGCCCGAGGTCTCGATCGCGGGCGCGCCGCTGGGCATCCTCCAGGTGCTGCGCGAGGCGGGGCTCTGTGCCTCGGCCTCCGAGGCGCAGCGCAACATCGAACAAGGAGGCGTGCGCATCGATGCGGCCAAGGTCGAGGACAAGGGCCTGAAGCTGGACGCCGGCACCTACGTCGTACAAGTTGGTAAACGAAAGTTCGCGCGCGTCACGGTACGATGAGGGACCGGAGTCGCTTTCCGGGCCGGCGCGAACCATCCCGCCCCGCGCCGCCTTTGGCACACCATGCCAGGTAGACGATTTTTAGGAGTATCGCGATGAAGCTCTGGAGCAATTCCTTCATGGATGGCGAACCCATCCCGGCGCGTTATGCCTTCGGCAAGATCGATCCCAAGACGCAGGTGACGCTGTCCGACAACGTCAATCCCCATCTGGCCTGGGACGACGTGCCCGCCGGCACGCAATCGTTCGCGATCATCTGCCACGACTACGACGTGCCCAGCAAGGGCGACGACGTCAACCAGGCCGGCAAGCAGGTGCCGGCCGATCTGCCGCGCGTGGACTTTTTCCACTGGGTACTGGTGGACGTGCCCGCGGGCAAGACCGAAATCGAGGAAGGCGAGTTCTGCAACGGCGTGACGCCGCGCGGCAAGGCCGGCCCGATGGCTCCCGGCGACACCCGCCAGGGCGTCAACGACTACACCGGGTGGTTCGCCGCCGACCACGACATGAGCGGCGATTACTACGGCTACGACGGCCCGTGCCCGCCGTGGAACGACTCCATCATCCACCACTACGTGTTCACCGTGTATGCGCTGGACGTGCCCAGGGTCGACGTCGACGGCAAGTTCGGCGGGACCGACGTGCGCCGCGCGATCGACAAGCACGTGCTGGGGCAGGCGGCCATCACGGGCACCTACACGCTGAATCCGGCCCTGGCGCCGCGCCGGATCGCGCCCAATGACTGAGCTCTGGCTGATCCGGCACGGCGAGACCGAATGGAACCGGTTGCGCCGGGTGCAGGGGACGCTCGACATCGGCCTGAATGCGCTCGGCCGCGCCCAGGCCGAGCAGGTCGCCGCCCGGTTCCGGCCCGGGCGCGACCGCGTGCATGCCATCTATAGCAGCGACCTGGCGCGGGCCCACGATACCGCCCGTCCCACCGCGGGCAAGCTGGGACTGGAAGTGCGGCTCGATGCCGGCCTGCGCGAACGCAAATACGGCGTCTTCGAAGGGCTCAGCTTCGACGAACTGGCCGAGCGCCACCCGCAGGCCGCGGTGGCCGTGCGCGAACGGCATCCCGACTACGAACTGGACGGCGGCGAATCGCTGCGCCAGTTCCATCATCGCGTGGTGGCCACGCTGGACCGCATCGCCGCCGCCAACAAAGGCGAGCGCGTACTGGTGTTCACCCACAGCGGCGTGCTGGACACCGCCTACAGGCATGCCGAGGGATTGTCGCTGCGCGCCGAGCGCCGGCACACGCTGCACAACGTCAGCATCAACCGCCTGCTGATCGACGGCGCCCGCTGGCGGGTGGAGAGCTGGGGCGACGTGGCCCACCTGGAAGGCGCCGGGCAGGACGCCTGGGAAGAGCCGGCCGACGCGGCCTAGGCTGCGGGGCCAGCCAGCTCGCCGTGGACCTCAAGCAACTCGAATATTTCGTCAGCGTGGCCGAGCTGGGCGGTTTCACGCGGGCGTCCATCGCGCTCGGCATCGCCCAGCCCGCGCTCAGCCGGCAGGTGCGCCAGCTCGAGATCGAACTGGGGCAAAGCCTGCTCAGGCGCACCGGGCGCGGAGTGGTGCCCACCGAGGCGGGACAGATGCTGCTGGAGCACGGACGGGGCATCCTGCACCAGGTGGCGCGCACCCGAGAGGAGCTGGGACGGTTGCGCGGGGCCCTGGCCGGCCGGGTGGCGATCGGCCTGCCGCCCCGCTTCGCCAAGATGCTGACCGTGCCCTTGACCCGCGCCGTGCGCGCGCGGCTGCCCGAGGCGGCGCTGTCCATATCCGAGAGCCTTTCCACCGGGCTGCAGGAGTCGCTGCTGAGCGGCCGGCTGGACATCGCGCTGTTGTACAACCCGGCACCGTCACCGGACATCGACAGCGTCGTGCTGCTGGAGGAGGACTTCTACCTGGTCACCCGCCGCCAGGGGCGGGCGCGCAAGTCGATCAGCGTGCGCGAGCTGGCCGACGAGCCCTTGGTGATCCCGACCCGGCCCAACACCATACGCATGCTGGTCGAGGCGGAACTGGCCAACATCGGGCTGCATCCGCGCATCGCCATGGAAATAGACGGTGTGGCCGCCATGCTCGACCTCGTGGCCGAGGGCGTGGGAGGCGCGGTGCTGTCGGTCAATGCCGTTCGCACGTCGGGCCGCGAGGAGGTGTTCCGCGCGGTACCCATCGTCAAGCCGCGCCTGCGCAGCAAGCTGGCGCTGGCGGTCAGCGCGCAGCGCCCCGCCACGCGCACCCAGCAGGCCATGCAGGACATCATGCGCGAGCTGGTGCTGGGCCTGCGCATGTAGCGGCGCGAGCCCGGCGCAGCCACGCCAGCCCCGCCGACGTGCCGCCCGGCTGCGCGCCCAGCCGGGGGTGGTATTCGCAGCCGACCCAGCCGTCATAACCCAGTTCGTCCAGCAGCCCGAACAGATAGGGATAGTTGATCTCGCCGGTATCCGGCTCGTGCCGGTCCGGCACGCCCGCGATCTGCACGTGGCCGACGTGCCCGGTGGGCAGGTAGCGGCGCAGCCGGGCGGCCAGGCCGCCTTCCACGATCTGGCAGTGATAGAGATCCATCTGGATCTTCAGGTGGGGCGAGCCCACTTCGCGGACGATCCCATGGGCCTGATCCTGGCGGGTCAGGAAAAAGCCCGGCACGTCGCCAGGGTTGATCGGCTCGATCAGTACCGTGCGCCGGTCGCGCGCGGCCAGGTCCGCGGCCCAGGCCAGGTTCTCGACGTAGGTGGCGTGCAAGGCCGGGAGATCCGCCTGCGCAGGGATCCGGCCGGGCATGACGTGGAGGTTGTCGCAATCGAGCGCCGACGCGTAGTCGAGCGCATGTAGGAAGCTGTCGCGGAATTCGCGGCGCCGGTCGGGCAGGCAGGCGATTCCGCGTTCATCCGGGTGCGACCTGGGCGTGGCGTTGAAGAACACCAGGCGCAGCCCGTGATCGCGCAGCCGGGCCGCCAGCTCCGCTTTGGCATGGTCGTAGGGAAAGAAGAACTCGACCGCCGTGAACCCGTCCCGCATCGCGCAGCCGAACCGCTCCAGGAAGGGGCGGTCGGGATAGAGCATCGAGAGATTGGCGGCGAAGCGGGGCATGGTCGATGGCTCCGTGGGGCGTTCAGACCGGGGTCAGGACCTGTCCGCCGCGGAAGTAGGCGTCCAGGTTGTCGCACACCAGCCGTTCCATGTCGGCGCGCGACTCGCGCGTGAAGCCGGCGATGTGCGAGAGCGCCACGACCTGGTCCATGTCCAGCAGGGGCTGGGGCACGTCGGGCTCGTTTTCGAACACGTCCAGGCCCGCGCCGCCCAGCCGGCCTTCCTGCAAGGCCCGGACCAGCGCCGCCTCGTCGACCACGCTGCCGCGCGCGATGTTGACCAGGATACCTCGCGGGCCCAGCGCATCCAGCACTTCCGCGTCGACCAGGTGGCGGGTGGCAGGGCCGCCGGGGCAGGCCACCACCAGGAAATCGGCCCACCGGGCCAGTTCCACCAGCGAGGGCTCGTGCTCGTGCGGGCTGCCCGCGACCGGCCGGCGCGTGTGATAGCGCACCACCATGTCGAAGCCGGCCGCGCGGCGCGCGACGGCCTGGCCGATGCCGCCGAAGCCCAGCAGGCCCATGTTCTTGCCATGCACGCGGGTCATCAGCGGACGCTGCCCGGTCTTCCAGCCGCCGGCCCGCACGAAGCGGGTCGTGACGGAAATGCCGCGCGCCACGTCGATCGCCAGGCCCATGGCCAGGTCGGCGACGCAGCCGTCCAGGACGCGCGGGGTATTGCTGACCTGCATGCCCAGGCGCCTGGCGGTTTCGACGTCGATCTTGTCGTAGCCCACGCCGAAGTTGGCGATGACGCGGACATTGGGCACGGCGTTCAGGATGTCGGCGCCGCAGGCGTCGCGCACGTGGATCGCGATGCCTTCGAACGCGGGGCCGTGCCCGGCCAGGAAGGCGGCGCGATCGGGCTGCTTCCACAGCGGGGTGACGTCGTAGTCGCGCGCCAGCCGCTCGTCGGCGGGGGCGGTGATGGGGCCGATCTGCAGGATGCGGTGCTTCATCGTGGGCTCTCCCGGGGTCAATCGCGATAGCTCGTATCGCGTCGGTCCAGCATCCGCAGCAGGGCCGGCCACTCGCGTTCGCCGTGGGGGGGATGGGTGCCGTCCGGATTGGGCGTGGGCGCGTGGCGCAACTGCTGATAGGCGCGCTCGGTCACGGCCGGCGCCGGCATGTGCAGCGGGCTGCCGGCCGACAGCGTCAGCAACTGTGTCTGGCATGCCCGTTCGAGCCGCTGCATGTTGACGAAGGCCTCGGCCACGGTCCTGCCCACGGCCAGCAGTCCGTGATTGCGCAGGATCATGACGTCGCGGTCGGCCAGGTTGGCGGCCAGCCGCCGGCGCTCGTCCACGTCCACCGCCACGCCTTCGAAGTCGTGGTAGCCCACGCCGCCGGCGAAGCGCATCGCGGTCTGGTTCAGCGGCAACAGGCCGCATTCCAGGGCCGAGACCGCCATGCCCGCCGGCGTGTGGGTATGCAGGACGCAGGCCACGTCCGGGCGCGCGCCATGGATCGCGCTGTGGATCACGTAGCCGGGCAGGTTGATCGTGTACTGCGCATTGGGGTTGTGGATCACCTTGCCGGCCAGGTCGACCTTGATCAGGCAGGACGCGGTGATCTCCTCGTACATCATGCCGAACGGATTGATCAGGAAGTGCTCGTCGTCGCCCGGGACCCGCGCCGAGATGTGATTGAGGATCATGTCGCTCATGCCGAACAGGTCGATCAGCCGGTAGCACGCGGCCAGGTCTATCCTCGTTCGTCTTTCCGCCTCGGTGATGGCGGCGGTCGTTTCCTGCGGCGCCGAAGGCGCCGTGCTGCGGTGGGTCATGACGTTTCCGTTTGCCTGGTCGGGTTTCATTGCTTCTCGATGCCTGCTTCTTCGATGACGACCCGCCACTTGGCGGCGTCCTTGCGGAAGACCTCCTTGAGCGCCTCCGGCGTGCTGGCGCGCGGCTCTATGCCCAGCGCGATGAAGCGCTGGCGCACGTCCGGCGCCTGCAGGGCCTTGCCGATCTCCTGGTTGAGCTTCTGCACGATCGCGGGCGGCGTGCCGGCGGGGGCGACGATGCCGTTCCACGAATCGGATTCATACCTGGCCAGGGCCGGGTTGCCGCTTTCGGCGATGGTGGGCACGTCGGGCAGGAACCCTATCCGCGCGGGCGCCGTGGTCGCGATGGCTCGCAGCGACCCGCCGCGGATCTGGCCCAGCACGCCCGTGACGGTTTCCATCGCCACCTGCACATTGCGGCCGCGCAGCGCGGCGATGACGTCGCCGGTGGACTTGAACGGGACGATGGGCACGTCCAGTCCCGCCATCGTCGCGAACAGGCGCGCGGAAAGATGCTGGGCGCTGCCGACGCTGATCGTGCCGATGTTGAAGTGCGCCGGATCCCGGCGGGCGGCGCCGACGACGTCGTCGACGGTCTTGAGCGGACTGTCCTTGTCGGCCACCAGCAGGAAGTGGAAGGTACCGATGGTGGAGATCATCGAGAAGCTCTCGACCGGATCGTAGGGCAGCGACTTGAACAGATAAGGGCTGAACGCGTTCTGCCCGCTGACCAGCAGCAGGGTGTAACCGTCCGGGGCGGCACGGGCCACCATGGACGCGGCCGTGATGCCGCCGGCGCCGGGGGCGTTTTCGACCACTACGCTCTGACCCATGGATTCGGCCATTTTCTGCGCCAGGGTACGCACCACGGTATCGCCCAGCCCGCCCGGGCCGAAGCCGACGACGATCTTGACCGGCTTCTGCGGGAAGGCCTGCGGCCACGCCGCCAGCGGGGCCAGGAGGGTGGCGAGCGCTAGCAGCAACGGGGAAAGGAGCCCGCGCGGGGGCGGGCGATGATGGCGGTCCATGGCGTCTCCTGATGATCCGGCAGTGTCGTCCTGCCTGGAAGAGCATTGTGGTCGGGCGCGGCGCTGGCCGATACCGCGTTCCATGGACAGCTGTTATGCCGTTTTGATATGGCTGCCCTCGCCGTAGGGGTTTCCGCCGTCTGAGCGCCCGAAGTCGATCGGCTATGCTTGCGCCTTGATTTCCACGCACCTTCCCGACATGGCCACTTCCACCTCCCGCACCGTTTTCCGGGCGCCGGCGGCAACCTCGGCACGGAACTGGTGGTGCGCGCCGCGGCCGACAGCAATACCTTCCTGCTCGGGCATACGGGTACGATCGCCATCAATCCCGCGCTGTACAAGAACCTGTCGTTCAACGCCTCCACCGACCTGCAGCCGGTCGCGATGTTCGCGTCGTCGGCGCTGCTGCTGGTCGTGCCGGCGGCCTCGCCCGTCAAGAGCGTCGCGCAGCTGGCCGACGCGCTGAAGGCCAAGAATGCCGACCTGTCCTATGCGTCCAGCGGCGCCGGCACGGGCGGCCACCTGACGGCGGAAATGTTCCTGCACGCGCTGGGCGCGCGCGCCGTCCATGCGCCGTACAAGGGCACGGCGCCGGCGCTGGCGGACGTGGCCGGCGGCCAGGTGGATTTCAGTTTCAGCGTGATCCCGGCCGCCATGGCGCTGGTCAAGGCCGGCAAGCTGCGGGCCCTGGCCGTCACCAGCGCGAAGCGGCTGGCGCTGCTGCCGGACGTGCCGACCGTGGCCGAATCCGGCGTTTCCGCGCTGGCGGGTTTCGAAAGCACGCTGACCTACGGCATCCTGGCTCCCAAGGGCGTGCCGCAGGCGGACGTGGCGCAGCTTGGCGCCGAGATCCTGAAGGCGGCGTCCACGCCCGAATTCCAGTCCAAGCTGGGCATCGAAGGCGCCGAGCCACTGCTGGGCGGCGCGGCCGAGTACGCCCGTAAGGTCCAGGAAGAAAGCCGCAAGTGGTCCGAGGTGGTGAAGTTCTCGGGGGCGTCGGTCTAGCGGCCGTCGCGGGCGGAATCGGGAGGCTGCTCAGACCGGATTCAGCACCTGCCCCGTCCGGAAATACGCATCCAGGTTGTCGCACACGCGGGCTTCCATGTCCGCCCGCGATTCGCGGGTGAAGCCGGCGATGTGCGAGACGGCCACTACGTTGTCCATCTCCAGCAGGGCCTGGGGCACGTCGGGCTCGTTCTCGAACACGTCCAGGCCCGCGCCGCCCAGCCGGCCTTCCTGCAAGGCCCGGACCAGCGCGGCTTCGTCGACCACGCTGCCGCGCGCGATGTTGACCAGGATGCCCTGCGGGCCCAGCGCCTCCATGACTTCGGCGTTCACCAGGTGGCGGGTGGCGGCGCCGCCGGGGCAGGCCACCACCAGGAAATCGGCCCATCGGGCCAGTTCCACCAGCGAGGGCTCGTGCCGGTACGGGGTGCCCGCGACCGGCCGGCGCGTGTGGTAGCGCACGTCCATGTCGAAGCCGGCGGCGCGCCGGCCGATGGCCTGGCCGATGCCGCCGAAGCCCAGCAGGCCCATGTTCTTGCCGTGCACGCGCGTCATCAGCGGGCGCTGGCCGGTTTTCCAGCCGCCGGCCCGCACGAAGCGGGTCGTGACGGAAATGCCGCGCGCCACGTCGATCGCCAGGCCCATGGCCAGGTCGGCGACGCAGCCGTCCAGCACTTCGGGCGTGTTGCTGATCTGCATGCCCTGGCGCTTGGCGGCCTCGACGTCGATCTTGTCGTAGCCCACGCCGAAGTTGGCGATGACGCGGGCATTGGGAAGGGCGTTCAGGATGTCGGCGCCACAGGCGTCGCGCACGTGGATCGCGATGCCTTCGAACCCGGCGCCGTGCTCGGCCAGGAAGGCGGCGGGGTCGGCCTGCTTCCACAGCGGGGCGATGTCGTAGTCGCGCGCCAGGCGGGCGTCGACGGCGGGCGTGATGGAGGCGATCTGCAGGATGCGGTGCTTCATCGGGAGAGTCCTGGAAGTCGGTTGTCGGTCGCGGTCAGGGTGCCACGATAGCCCATGTTGCGCCGCCGCGCAGACGTGCGCCAGGGCGCTCGAGACTGGGGTAAACTAATTCTTGCCTTCACCCTGCGTGACTGGCGACTCTAGGCTTCGGGGCCTAGGTGGGTTTACCACAAGGAAGCGCAGGGTTTCGGCGGTTAGGTTCGTCCCGTCCGGGGCGTGGCCGCGCCGCCCGCCGTTCGCCTGGGCAGCCGTTAGGCAGATTCGTAGATCGCGTCACGCCGTCTTTCGTTTCGGCTGCCCTGCCGCGCAGGCGCAGCAGGGCGATGTGGCGCGGTTTCCGTCATATCGGCTGGCCGTCGCGTTGAATCCGTCGGTTGGCCCCCCGTTCTGCACAGGAAGGAAACCGTCATGTTCGACCGCAACCGCACCATCGCCCAGGCCGATCCCGAGCTCTGGTCCGCCATCGAGCTGGAAAACCAGCGCCAGGAACAGCACATCGAGCTGATCGCCTCGGAAAACTACGCCAGCCCGGCCGTCATGCAGGCGCAGGGCACGCAGCTCACCAACAAGTACGCCGAAGGCTATCCCGGCAAGCGCTATTACGGCGGCTGCGAGTTCGTGGACATCGTCGAGCAGCTGGCCATCGACCGCGCCAAGCAGATCTTCGGCGCCGACGCCGTGAACGTGCAGCCCAACTCGGGCTCGCAGGCCAACCAGGGCGTGTACATGGCCGTGCTCAAGCCCGGCGACACGGTGCTGGGCATGAGCCTGGCCGAGGGCGGCCACCTGACGCACGGCTCGCCGGTCAATGCCTCGGGCAAGCTCTACAACTTCCTGTCCTACGGCCTGAACGCCCAGGAAGAAATCGATTACGACCAGGTCGCGCGCCTGGCCGCCGAGCACAAGCCCAAGCTGATCGTGGCCGGTGCCTCGGCCTATGCGCTGCGCATCGACTTCGCCCGTTTCGCCGAGATCGCCAAGGCCAACGGCGCGCTGTTCATGGTGGACATCGCTCACTACGCCGGCCTGGTCGCCGGCGGCGCCTATCCCAACCCGGTCCCGCACGCCGATTTCGTCACCTCGACCACGCACAAGTCGCTGCGCGGCCCGCGCGGCGGACTGATCATGTGCAAGGCCGAGTTCGAGAAGGCCGTCAACTCCGCCATCTTCCCGGGCATCCAGGGCGGTCCGCTGGAGCACGTCATCGCCGCCAAGGCCGTGGCCTTCAAGGAAGCGCTGGATCCCTCGTTCAAGCAGTATGCCGCCCAGGTCGTGGCCAACGCCAAGGTGATGGCGGAGACGCTGGTCGAACGCGGCCTGCGCATCGTGTCCGGACGCACCGAGAGCCACGTCATGCTGGTGGACCTGCGCGCCAAGGGCATCACGGGCAAGGACGCCGAACTGGCGCTGGGCCAGGCTCACATCACGGTCAACAAGAACGCGATCCCGAACGATCCGGAAAAGCCCTTCGTCACCAGCGGCGTGCGTGTCGGCTCGCCGGCCATGACCACGCGCGGCTTCAAGGAAGACGAGGCCCGCCTGACCGCCAACCTCATCGCCGACGTGCTGGACAACCCGCGCGACGAGGCCAACATCGCGGCCGTGCGCGAGCGCGTCAACGCCCTGACCGCGAAGTTCCCGGTCTATGGTGGGTAGTAGGGCTCACCCCCTACGCCCTTCGGGCGCCCCCTCAAGGGGGCGGCGCTGGCGGACCGGCAAAGCCGGATCCGCTGCGCCCGGGGGGGCTGGTCTTAGAGAGGGAGTCGCACGCATGGACGCCATTTTGGCCGAGGACCGCAGATGAAGTGTCCTTTCTGTCGCCATGAGGACACCCAGGTGATGGACACCCGGGTGCTGGAAGAGGGCAGCGCCATTCGACGGCGCCGCCGCTGCACGCATTGCGATCGGCGCTTCACCACCTATGAGCGGGTGGAGTTGTCGCTGCCGGCGGTGGTCAAGCGCAATGGCAGCCGGTCGGAGTACGACCAGGGCAAGCTGCGCGGCAGCCTGATGCTGGCGCTGCGCAAGCGGGCCGTCAGCGCCGACGCGGTGGAAGCCGCCGTCACGCGCATCGAGGAAGCCCTGATGACCAGCGGCCTGCGAGAGGTGCCCTCCGAGCGCGTGGGCGAGCTAGTCATGCAGGAGCTCAAGAAGCTCGACAAGATCGCCTACATCCGCTTTGCCTCGGTCTACAAGAGCTTCGAGGACGTGGATGAATTCACCGACGTCGTGCGCGAGGTCCAGGGGCCCCGGCCTCCCGGCGCGAAGTCCTGATCGCCGATGAGCGCCGACATTCCCGAACGTCCCGAGGATGCCGCCTGGATGCGGCGCGCGCTGTCGCTGGCCGACGGCGTCATGTATACGACTTCGCCGAATCCGCGCGTGGGCTGCGTCATCGTGCGCGACGGCCAGGTCCTGGGCGAAGGCGCGACCCAGCCCGTGGGCGGGCCGCATGCCGAGGTGCGGGCGCTGCGCGACGCGCAGGCGCGCGGCTTGTCGGTGGCAGGCGCCACCGTCTACGTCACGCTGGAACCCTGCAGCCACCATGGCCGCACGCCGCCATGCGTCGATGCGCTGGTCGCCGCCGCGCCGGCGCGGGTCGTCGTGGCGATGGGCGATCCCAATCCGCGCGTCAACGGCGAAGGCCTGGCTCGGCTGCGCGCCGCGGGCATCGAAGTCACCGCGGGCGTGTGCCTGGACGAGGCGCTGGCGCTGAACGTCGGCTTCGTCGCCCGCATGAGCCGCGGCACCCCCTGGCTCTGGGCGAAGATGGCGGCGTCGCTGGACGGGCGCAGCGCGCTGCCCAACGGGCGGTCGCAATGGATCACCGGCGAGGCCGCCCGCGCCGACGGCCATCACTGGCGCGCGCGCAGTTGCGCCGTGCTGACCGGCATCGGCACCGTGCTGGCCGACGATCCCCGCCTGGACGTGCGCCATGTGGCGACCACGCGCCCGCCGCGCAAGATCGTGCTGGATACGCATCTGCGCATGCCGGCCGCTGCGCGCCTGCTCGACGGCACGGAAACCTGGGTCTTCACGGCGCGCGAGGATGCCGGGCGGGTCGCCGAACTGGCGGCGCGCAATGCGCGGGTCATTTGCCTGCCGGGCGCGGATGGCCGCGTCGACCTGCCCGGCGTCATGCGCTGGCTGGGGCAGCACGACATCAACGAAGTCCATGCCGAGGCCGGCGCGGTGCTGACCGGCGCCTTGCTGCAGGAGGGCTGCGTGGACGAATTGCTGGTCTACATGGCGCCCATGGTGTTGGGCGAGGGCGCCGGCATGGCGCGCTTGCCCCTGATCGAGGATCTGGGCCAGGCACGCCGTTTCCAGTTCGTGGACGTGCGCGGGCTGGGCCCGGACGTCCGGCTGCGGGCGCAGGACCCGCGGCGGCTGGCGGCGGCTCGCGCGGCCGCCACGCCCGCGCGGCGGGCCTGATCCGCCGCCGTCAGGGCGCCGTCCGGCTGCCCAGCGTGCGCGAGAGCTCGGCGGCTTCCCGCATCACCATTTCTCCGAATTCCTGGATGCGATCGGCGGGCAGCCGCGCGCCGGGGCCGAATACGCCCAGCGAGCCCGCCACCTGGCCGCTGCGATCGAAGAAGGGCGCGGCGATCGCCACCGCGCCCTGTATCAGTTCATCCCTGCTGACGGCATAGCCCCGGCGCCGCACCATGTCCAGGTCTTCGGCCGGCCGCTCGATGTCCAGGCCGCGCTCGGCCGCGTAGCGGCGGCGGTCCTCGTCGCCCTGGCCGATGTTGGCCAGGATGGCCCGGCCGCTGGCGCCCACCGATATGCGCTCGCGATAGCCGATGCCGCGCTTGAAGCTCAGGGGCTGGGGACTGGGCAGCTCGGCGATGCAGAGCCGGTCTCCGCCTTGCAGCACGAACAGGGCCACCGTCTCGCCGGTCTGCTCGCGCAGCCGCTGCATGGGCGGCGCCGCCAGCGCGCTCAGGTCCAGGCTGGAAGTCCAGACGTGGGCCAGCTGGCCCACCGAGGGCCCCAGGCGGAATTTCTGCGGATCGCCCTCCGATACCACGAAGCCGCACTGCTCCAGCGTGTACAGCAGGCGGTACAGCGTGGGCCGGCTCAGGTCCACGCGCTTGAGCAATTGCCCCACCGTCAGCTCGTAGTCCGTGGCCGTGAAGGCCAGCAGGATTTCCAGGGCCCGGTCCACGGCCCGCACGCTTTCGCCCGGTTTCTCGGTTTCCGCCACGCCTTTCCTCGTTCGTCTCTGTCCATCCAGCCCGACATCGTAGCCGAGCCGACGCCCGGTTCCGTGGGCGCCTGCCCGTTGACATTCCGTTTTATGTCCGTAGAATGGACTCAATTATCACAGAACGGACATTTCCTGCAGGAGGCAGTGGAGTCATGAACAAGGAAACCTCGGAAATCCTGGTGCGCACCGGCCCGGGCACGCCCATGGGCAATCTGCTGCGGCGCTACTGGGTCCCCATCCTGAAATCGAGCGAGATCGCCGAGCCCGACTGTCCCCCGGTGCGCGTGCAGATCATGGGCGAGAAGCTGCTGGCGTTCCGCGACAGCAGCGGGCAGGCGGGGCTGATCGACGAGTTCTGTTCGCACCGCGGCGTGTCGCTGTACTTCGGCCGCAATGAAGAGGACGGCATCCGCTGCGCCTACCACGGCCTGAAGTTCAACCGCCTGGGAGAGTGCGTGGACGTGCCGTCGGCGCCGCAAAGCTGCAGCCGCATGGGCATCAAGGCCTATCCGTGCATCGAGCGCGGCTCCATCGTCTGGGCCTACATGGGGCCGCCGGAAACCCAGCCCAGCCTGCCCGAGGTGGAGTGGTGCTGCCTGCCGGAAAGCCATATCTACGTGTCCAAGCGGCTGCAGGAGTCCAACTACCTGCAAGCCATGGAAGGCGGCATCGATACCAGCCACGTGTCGTACGTGCACCGCTACGAAGTCGACGTGGATCCGCTGCACCAGGGCACCAAGGCCAATGACTACATCAAGGCCGACGGCAACGTGGTGTTCGACATCGAGAAGAACGAGTTCGGCCTGTCCCTGTACGGCCGCCGCAATGGCGAACCCGATTCGTACTACTGGCGCATCACCCAGTGGCTGTTCCCGTGGTTCACGCTGATCCCGCCGTTCGGCGACCACGCCCTGGGCGGGCACGTCTGGGTTCCCATCGACGATCACAACTGCTGGGCCTGGAGCATCAACTTCCATCCCGACAAGCCGCTGTCCGAACAGGAGCGCGCGGACCTGGACGCGGGCCGGGGCATCCATGCGCCCTGCGATCCCGTTACCTTCCGCCCCCTGGCGAACAAGGACAACGACTACCTGATCGACCGCGTGGCGCAGAAGGAGAAGCGCGCCTACAGCGGCGTGTTCGGCTTCGCCATGCAGGATGCGTCGCTGCAGGAAAGCATGGGCCCCATCCAGAACCATGAGGCCGAACGGCTGCTGCCCACGGATCGCGCCATCGTCATGGCGCGCCGCATGCTGCATGAAGCCGCCGTGGGGCTGGCCAACGGTTCGGAGCCGCCGGCGCTGGACGGCGCCGCGCAGCGCGTGCGCGCTGCGGGCGTCTTGCTGGACCGTGGCGCGGATCCGATGGAGTGGGCCAGGAAACACCTGGCGGACGGCTTGAACGAGCCGGTCTACAGCGTGTAGCCGGCCGCTTCGATAACGAGAGGGTAAGGAGACTTTCATGCATGCATTGCTACGCAAGGCGGCCTGTGCGCTCGCCGTCTGTTCCGTCGTGCCGGCGGCCGCGGCCGCCGGCGAATGGGCACCCACCAAGCCCGTGCGCATCATCGTTCCCATCGTGGGCAGCACCAACGACGTGCTGGGACGGCTGGTGGCGTCCAAGCTCGAAGGCATACTGGGGCAGCCGGTCATCGTCGAGAACAAGCCGGGCGCAGGCGGCAACATCGGCGCGGACCTGGTGGCCAAGTCGCCGCCGGACGGCTACACGCTGCTGGTGGGCTACAACGGGCCCATCGCCATCAACAAGACGCTGTTCGACAACATGCCCTACGATCCGGTCACCGACCTGGCGCCGATCACGCTCGCGGTCAGCTCGCCGCAGTACCTGGTGGTCAATCCGGGGTTGCCGGTCAAGAGCGTGGCGGATCTGGTGGCCTGGTCCAAGGCCCATCCGGGCAAGCTGTCGTACGGGTCGGTGGCCACGGGCAGCGCCTCGCACCTGACCATGGAGATGCTGAACGAGGCCTCGGGGCTGGGCGCCACGCACGTGCCCTATCGCGGCGCCTCGCCGGCCCTGGTCGACCTGGTGGCGGGCAACGTGCAGGCAGCCTTCATGGTGCCCGGCAACGTCCAGCAGTATGTGAAGGAAGGGCGGCTCAGGCTGCTGGCCTCGACGGGCGAGAAGCGCTTTCCCAGCACGCCCGACATTCCGACCATGATCGAGTCGGGCTATCCCCACTTCGTTGCCACGTCGTGGATCGGCTTCCTGGCGCCGGCCGGCACGCCGCGTCCCATCATCGACCGCTACAACAAGGAGATCGTGAAGATCCTGCACATGCCCGACGTGCAGCAGAAGCTGCGCGACATGGAGTTCGAGGTCGTGGCCAACACGCCGGAACAGTTCGGCGCGTGGATACGGACCGAAGTCGAACGCTGGGGCAAGGTCATCAAGGCCACCGGCGCGAAGGCGGGGTAAGCCATGGCCAGACTCGCAGAACGCAGGGCCCTGATCACCGGCGGCGGCGCGGGCATAGGCGCCGCCATCGCCCGGGTCTTCTGTCTGGAAGGCGCGGCGGTGCTGCTGGTGGACCGCGATGCCGACGCGCTGGCGCGCAGCGCCGCGGCGCTGCGCGAGCAGCATCCGGAGGCCCGGGTCGAGTGCCTGGCCGCCGACGTGGCCGACGAGGATGCGGCATTGAACGCGGCCGAGCTGGCCCGGCGGACCTGGGGCGGGCTGGACGTCCTGGTCTGCAACGCGGCCATGCGCAACTACTCGCGCCTGTCCGAAGCCCGGCCCGAGGAGTGGCGCGCCATGGTGGACGTGAACCTGGTCGGTACGGCCAATTACTGCCGTGCCGCGCTGCCCGCCCTGCGCGAGTCGGGCAGGGGCAGCCTGGTGATCGTGTCGTCGTGCTACGCGGTGACGGGCAGGGCGGGCATGGGCATCTACGATGCGACCAAGGCCGGCCTGCTGGCGATGACCCGCACGCTGGCGTTCGAGGAAGCGTCGCACGGCGTGCGCGTCAACGCCGTATGTCCGGGATCGACCCTGACCGAGTTCCACGTGGACCGGGCCCGGGCGCGCGGCCAGGCGATCGAGCAGTTGAAGGGCGAGCGCAGCGATACCTCCCTGCTGGGCCGCTGGGCGGCACCCGAGGAAATCGCCTGGCCCGTGCTGTGGCTGGCCTCGGACGAAGCCTCGTTCATGACCGGGACCCACGTGCTGGTCGATGGGGGCCTGTCGGCGATGTGATGCGCAAGATGCGCACTACCGGCCCGTTTTCTTTATCATGTCCCCATGAAGCGTGGCCGGCGAGGGGGTGCCCGGCTCCGCCGAACTTGTCAGGGGGACGGGATCCGTGCATGCGTCGACGTCCGGGGGCCGGAGGTATCGCCCAAGTGGTGATGGGCAATGGCGGCGGAAGGCGGGTGGGTTTGCGGCCTGGCTGGCCTTTGTCCTGCATGCGGGCGCGGCGGCCCAGGCGCTGCCCGCCCTGAGCTATCAGGCGGCGCAGCAGCAGGTACTGGCGCGATCCGACAAGCTGGGCGCGGCGCGGGCGGCGGTCGAAAGCAAGGAGCTCCAGCTCGAAGGTGTGCGCCATCTGGGCGGGCCCTCGCTCAGCGTGTCCGCCTCCCACATCCGCTACGAAGCCAACGCCAATCTCAGCCTGTCGGGGCTGAACAACATCGGTATTCCACTGCCCCTGCCTTCCAGCGTGGAACTGGAGCGGCGCGGCTCCCTGACCAACAAATCCCTGATCGGCATCTGGCCGCTCTATCTGGGCGGGGCCACCGACGCGGCGCGCGGCCTGGTCAACGCCCAGGCCGACGAAGCGCGCGCGGACGCGACCCAGGCCGGCTACGAAGTGCAGACCACGCTGGCCAAGCGCTATTTCGCCGCGCAGCTCGCCGCGCGCGCATGGGACCTGCGCCGCGAGGCCCTGCGCGCCATCGGCGAACACGACCGCGCGGCCGAGCGTATGATGGCCGAAGGCACGATTGCCCGCGTCGACCGGCTGCAGGCACGGGTCGCGCTGGAAGATGCGCGGCGGGAAGAGCGCAAGGCGCAGGACACGCTCGAACTGGCGCAGGTGGCCCTGGGCCGCACGCTGCGCATGGACGAGGCCGTGCGGCCTTCGACGCCGCTGTTCATCCTGACCCAGTCCATCGAACCGCTGTCGTACTTCCTGGAGGCCGCCATGCGCGGACATCCCGCGCTGGGCAAGGTCGCGGCCAAGGAAGAACAGGCGCGCCAGCTGCATGCGGTGGAAACCGCCACGCGGCGCCCGCAGGTGTTCGCCTTCGGCGGGCACCAGATCCGCAGCGAGAACGGCAGCTGGCTGGTGGGCGTGGGCGTGCGCTGGACGCTGTGGGATTCGCTGGACCGGCCGGCGCTGGACGCCGCCAGCGACAAGACCATTCTCCAGGCCCGGCTGACCGAGGCCCAGGCGCGGCAGGACATCAGCCTGCTGGTGGAAAGCAAGTGGCGCGCGGTGGATCAGGCGCGCCGCCAGTTCCTGGCGACCGGCG
The DNA here is from genome assembly GCF_029845405.1 of Pigmentiphaga sp. GD03639. Taxonomy (NCBI): domain Bacteria; kingdom Pseudomonadati; phylum Pseudomonadota; class Betaproteobacteria; order Burkholderiales; family Alcaligenaceae; genus Pigmentiphaga; species Pigmentiphaga sp. GD03639. The sequence continues at coordinate 97,820 of NZ_JAOCLR010000005.1, read as the reverse complement.
CCAGCGTCGAACTGGCCGACGAGGTGGTGCGCCTGCGCACCAGCGGCCTGCGCGAAGGCGTCAGCACCGCCACGGACCTGATCGATGCCGAGACCAACCGCGCCAAGGTGCAGACCGAAAGGGCGCAGGCCGCCTACGACTACATCCAGTCCCTGGCCGAACTGCTGGAGGCCAGCGGGCTGGGCGGCGAATTGACGCGTTACATCGAACGGGCGGACGTGCGCCTGCCGCTGGCGGCCGTGGCCGCCGACCCCGTCCGCGGCCCCTGACGACAACGAGACCGAGCTGCCATGAGCGCAAGAAAATCCACTCTCGCCATTGCCATTGCCGGCATGCTGGTGCTGGCCGTCGTCGCCTATGGCTTCTGGCGCGCGTCGCGGCCCGCGCCCGAGCAGTTCCAGGGCTACATGGAAGCCCAGGAGACCGACGTCGCCGCCAAGATCTCGGCGCGGGTGGCCGAGGTGGCGGTGAAAGAAGGCGACAAGGTGGAGCGTGGCGCGTTGCTGGTGCGCCTGGACAGCCCCGAGGTGGCCGCCAAGATGGCCCAGGCCCAGGGCGCGCTGGCGGCGGCGCGCGCGGTGCAGGCCAAGGCCGATCGCGGTGCCCGCCCGCAGGAGATCACGATGGCGCAGCTGAACTGGCAGCGTGCGCAGGCGGCGGCCGACCTGGCCGAGGTCTCGTTCCGCCGCGTGGACAACCTTGCCCGCGAAGGGCTGGTGGCCGAGCAGAAGCGTGACGAGGCGCGCGCCAACTACCACGCTTCGCGCGATGCGGCGCTGGCGGCGCGGGCGCAGTACCAGCTTGCGCTGGACGGCGCGCGGCCCGAGGACAAGGAGGCGGCGGCGGGCCAGGCCCGGCAGGTGGCCGGCGCGCTGGCCGAGGTCGAGGCGGCCGAGGCCGAGGTCAATCTGAAAAGCCCCGTGGCCGGCGAGATCGCCAAGGTCTATGCCAAGGTCGGCGAGCTGTCGCCGCAGGGCGTGGCGGTGGCCACCGTGGTCGATCTGGCCGACCAGTGGGTCGTCATCAACGTGCGCGAGGATCGGCTCTCGCGTTTCGCCGTCGGCTCGAGCTTCCAGGCCGAACTGCCCGCGCTGGACAACCGCCGCGCGGATTTCAAGGTCTATTACGTCTCCGTGCTGCCCGACTTCGCCACCTGGCGCACCACCCGCGCCAGCCAGGGGTTCGACGTCCGCACCTTCGAGGTCCGGGCTCGTCCGCAGGCGCCGATAGAAGGCGCGCGCCCGGGCATGAGCGTGCTGGTACGGTGACGCCATGAGCGCAGCGGCGGGACCTCCCCCGCATACGGCCGGCGGGGCCGCGCCCCGCGAAGCGCGGCCGGGCGCCTTCCGGCGCGCGGCGAGCCGGGAGGCCGCGTGGCTGCGCCGGCATCCGCGCGAACTGGCCATGATCAGCTGGGTACCGCTGCTGGCCGTGCTGCTGCTGTGGTGGATGTTCTCGGCCGGCATTCCCACGCGCCTGCCCATCGCCGTCGTGGACGGCGATCATTCGGCCCTGTCGCGCCAGTTCGCGCGCATGCTGGAGGCGGCGCCGGGCTTGCGCGTCGCGCGGCGCGACGCCAGCCTGGCCGAGGCGCGGGCCGGCATGGAGCGGGGCGACGTCTACGCGGTGGTGGCGGTCGAGCGCGACTTCTCCCGCGACATCAAGCGCGGGGCCAGCGGCCACGTCACGCTCTACCACAACGCGCAGTTCTACACGGTGTCGGGCCTGGTTCTGCGCGATGTGCAGACCGTGGCCATGACACTGTCGGCCGGCGTCGAGATGGCAGCGCGCAACCGCCGCGGCGAGCCGGCGCAGTCGGTGGCGGTCAGCGCCGAGCCGGTTCGGGCCAGTTCGCTGGCCTTGTTCAACCCCAGTCTCAACTACGAACAATTCCTGGCGGCCGCGCTGGTCCCTGCGCTGCTGCACATCCTGGGGATGACGGCCGGCGCCTGGACCGTGGGCCGGGAGATCCGCGACCGCACGGTGGGCGCCTGGCTGGCGGCGGCCACTGGCGCGCAGGCCCGTCCCGACGGCGGCGTGCGCGTCGCGGCGGGGCCGGCCCTGGCGGCATTGGCCGGCAAGCTCGCGTGGCCGTGGGCGGGGCTGTCCGCCGTGGGCCTGGCGGCCCTGCTGTGGCTGACCTGGGGCCGGGGCTGGCATCCGCCCGGCAGCCTGCCGTGGGTAGCCGTGGCCCTGATGTCTTTCATTGCCTTGTCGATCGCGATGGGGGCCGCCGCCGCGCTGGCGACGCGATCCCTGCGCACGGCCTTGTCGCTGGCCGGCATCGTGACGGCGCCGGCCTTCGCCTTCAGCGGCATGGGCTTCCCGCTGGCCGCCATGCCGGCCGGTGCGCGTGCCTGGGCGCTGGTGCTGCCCTATACGCACTACATCCGCCTGCAGGTAGAGCAATTGCAGATGGCTGCGCCCCTGCGCCATTCGTTGCCGGCCTTCGTGCTGATGCCGCTGGGCGCGGCGCTGCTGGCGCTGGCGGGCGCGTGGCTGCTGTGCCGCGTGGCGGCCGAGCCCGCGCGCTGGGGAGGCCGCTGATGGACGCGCGCGGCTGGGCCGCGGCCTGGCGAGACACCCTGGCTGAGCTGCTGCGCGACAAGGGCGCGCTGCTGCTGATCGTGCTGGCCCCGGTCTTCTACGGATTCTTCTATCCCTGGCCCTATGCCACCGAGGTCCTGCAACGCGTGCCGGTGGCCATCGTGGACCTGGACCACTCCAGCCTGTCGCGCCAGATCGTGCGCTACGCCGATGCCAGCCCGGACCTGCGCGTGGCGATGGTGACCGGCGACGAAGAGACGGCACGGCAGGCGATGTGGCGGGGCGAGATCGAAGGCTATGCGCTGCTGACGCGAGACCTCAGGCGCAATGTGCTGCGCGGCCGGCCGGCGCCGGTCGTGGTCAGCACCAACGGCAGCTACGCGCTCTACAACAAGGCGGTGATGACCGGCTTCACGGCCGTCGTCGGCACGGTGTCGGCCGGCATCGAGATCGCGCAGCGTACCGCGCACGGGCAGGGGCGGAACCAGGCCATGGCAGGCCGCAGCCCGGTCGGCGTCAGCGCCGTGGCCCTCTACAACCCCACCGGCGGCTATGGCAGCTACGTCGTGCCGGCGGTGGCGTTGATCATCATGCAGCAGACGCTGCTGATGGGCGTCGCGATGCTGGCCGGCACCTGGGCCGAGGCCGGCCGCCTGCGGGCGCCGGCCAGGGTCTGGCTGGGGCGCGTGCTGGCCTTCTCCACCGCCGGTCTGGTCGCGGGGCTGGTCTATTTCGGCTGGATCTTCTGGTTGCAGGACTACCCGCGTGGCGGCAACCCGCTGGGGGCGCTGGTCCTGCTGCTTTGCTATGCCCCGGCGATCAGCGTGGCGGGGGCGCTGCTGGGCGCCTGGCTCAAGGACCGCGAGCAGGCCTTGCAGGTATGGCTGTTCACGTCGCTGCCCATCGCCTTCCTGTCCGGATTCGCGTGGCCGGTGGAAAGCCTGCCGCCCGTGTTGCAGGCGGCACGCTGGATCTTTCCCAGCACCGCCGGCATCGATGCCTCGCTCAGGCTGAACCAGATGGGGGTGCCGCTGGCCGACGTGGCGGGATCGCTGTCGTGGCTGGCGGCCTGGGCGCTGGCGGGCTTTGCCGCGCTGGCCTGGTGGATGCGTCCCCGGGAGCCGGGGACGCTCCGCGGGGACGTCAAATCTGCGTGATGAACTTGGTCACCAGGTAGCCGTCGAAGGTCTCGACGCCGCCTTCGCTGCCTATGCCCGAGTCCTTCACGCCGCCGAAGGGCGTCTCGGCCAGGGCGACGCCGAAGTGGTTGATGTTGACCATCCCGGCTTCCAGGCCGTTGGACACGGCGGTCGCGGTCTTGAGCGAGTTCGTGAACACATACGAGGCCAGGCCGAAGGGCAGGCTGTTGGCGCGCTTGAGCACTTCCTCGATGGTCTTGAAGCGCGTGACCGGGGCGATGGGGCCGAAGGGTTCCTCGGTCATCAGCTTGGAGTCGTCGGGGATGTCGGTCACGACCGCGGGCGAGAAGAAATAGCCTTTTTCGCCCATGCGCGAGCCGCCCGTCACGACACGGCCGCCGCGCTGGCTGGCGTCGTCCAGGAAGGTTTCCATGGCCATCAGCCGGCGCTCGTGGGCCAGGGGGCCCATTTCCACGCCCTTGCCCAGGCCGTCGCCGACCTTGATGGAGGCGATGGTGTCGGCGAAGCGCGCCACGAACTTGTCGTAGGCCTTTTCCTGGACGTAGAAGCGGGTCGGCGATATGCAGACCTGGCCGGCGTTGCGGATCTTCATGCGCGCCAGCATCTCGGCCGCCGGCTCGACGTCGGCGTCGTCGAAGACCAGCACCGGGGAATGGCCGCCCAGTTCCATCGTGGTGCGCTTCATGTGGGCGCCGGCCAGCGCCGACAGCTGCTTGCCCACCGGCACCGATCCGGTGAACGAGATCTTGCGCACGATGGGCGACTCGATCAGGTAGGTGGAGATCTCGCTGGGCACGCCCCAGACGATGTTCAGCACGCCGGGGGGCAGCCCGGCGTCGTGGAACAGCTGGGCCATGGCCACGACCGCGCTGGGCGTGTCTTCCGGACCCTTCAGGATGATGGTGCAGCCGGCGGCGACGGCCGCGGAGACCTTGCGGATGGCCTGGTTGAACGGGAAGTTCCAGGGCGTGAACGCGGCGCAGACGCCCACCGGCTCGCGTACGACGAACTGGCGCACCGCCGGGTTGCGGGGAGGAATCACCCGGCCGTAGATGCGGCGGCATTCCTCGGCATGCCATTCTGCATGCTCGGAGCAGGTCATGATCTCGGCCACGGCCTCGGCCAGCGGCTTGCCCTGGTCCAGCGTCAGGTTGCGCCCGATGTCCTGGGCACGCTCGCGCGCCAGTTCGGCCACCTTGCGCAGGATGCGCGAACGCTCCAGCGGCGAGGTCTTCTTCCAGCTTTCGAAGGCCCGCTGGGCCGCCGCCAGGGCCCGGTCCAGATCCGCGCGCGAGGCGTGCGGCAGCTTGCCGAGCACTTCCTGGGTGGCAGGATTGATGACATCCTGCTCGCGGCGATCGCCGCCTTGGATGAATTCGCCGTCGATGTAAAGGGCGAGGTCCTGATACATGCCAGTCTCCTGAGGTCGGAGTCCGGGACGTTCCGGACTCCGGAAGCGAAAAGCAACCCCATAGACTAGCACGGCCTGGCGATTTTCCGCATGAACCGCCCGCCCCGCATGCTATCTTCCCGGGTACTTTTCCTTACCCCGAACCTTGCGTATTTCCCGCGGCATGCCGGCAGGACGACACCCGAAAACACAGCCCGGCGACAGCCCCCGCTACCGGCAGATCCTGGATGCCTTGCTGGCTCGCATCGAGCACGGCATCTATCCGGTGGGCGGCCACGTCCCCACCGAAGGCGAACTGTGCCGCGAGTTCGAGGCCAGCCGCTACACGATACGCGCCGCGCTGGCCCGCCTGGTCGAGCACGGCATGGTCGAACGCCGCCCCGGAGCCGGGACGGTGGTGCTTGCGTCACGGTCGCGACGGGCCTACCAGCAGTCGATCGCCTCGCTGTCCGACCTGTTCCAGTATGCGCTGGACACGCACGTGGAGATCCGCGCCTCGACCCTGGTGACGCTGGACGCGGCCACCGCCGCCATGCTGGGCGCGCGCGAGGGCGACCGCTGGCTGCAGGTGGACAGCGTGCGCTGGACCGAGCGGGGTGGCACGCCTATCTGCTGCACCAGTTCCTTCCTGCCCGAGCGGCTGGCTTGGATAGGGCCCGAGCTGCCCGGCTGCGTGGGACCCTTCTATGCCCACATCGAGGCGCGCGCGGGCGAGCCCATCGTGCGGGCCACGCAGGAGATCCGCGCCGAGCCCATGCCGGCCCACCTGCGGCCGCTGCTGGACGAGCGGGCCGACGCGATCGCGCTGTGCCTGATCCGCCACTATTTCTCGGCGGTGGGCAGCGTCATCTGTTCGTTCAACTGGCACCCTGCGGCCAGCTTCAGTTACCGGATGGAGATCGAGCGCCGGGGTTAGCGGGAACCGGCCTTAGGGGTTCATGTGCTCGGTCCGGCCTTGCCCGGGGCGCCTACATGATGGCCGGCTTGTCCACGTGCGGCGCGCGGGCGCCTTCGGCGGCCAGTTCGGCCGGCAGCGATTCATTCCATAGCCGCGCGATGTAGCGTTCGCCGGTGCGGCCATTGGAGGCGTCCGAGCACAGCCACAGGATGCCGCGCCGCATGATGGAGGCGGGCAGCAGGTTGCCGTCGGCGCCTTTCCTGTTGGGACCGCCGGGAAGGAAATCGGTGTCGGCCGCGCCGCCGGGCAGATAGACGTTCACGTCCACGCCCGTGCCCGTCAGGTCCTGCGCCCAGATGCGCGAGGCGGCCTCCAGCGCGGCCTTGCTCGGCCCGTAGGGCGAATAGCCCCGGCGCACCATGGTCTGGTCGCTGGTCGAGATGTTGATGATCTTGCCGAAACCCTGGGCCACCATCAGCGGTGCGGCGGCGCGCGCCATGTTGAAGGCGCCGTTGATGTTGGTGTCGATGATCGCCCGCCAGGCCTGCGGGTCGGTCTGCCAGAAGCGCGCGGGCTCGGTGGTGAAGGTGTCGCTGATGACGCCCATGCCTATGCCGGCATTGTTCACCAGCACGTGCAGCGCGCCGAAATGGTCGCGGATCTCGGCCACCGCGCGCGAGCAGTGCTCGAAGCGCGTGACGTCGGCGACGATGGCGAACATGCGCCCGATGCCGGCCGTGGCCTGGGCCTGCGCCATGGTCTCGTGCATGGCGTCCGAGGCATGGGCGCCGGTGATCGCCACCCGGGCGCCCGCCGCCACCAGCGCCAGCGCCATTTCGCGTCCCAGTCCGCGCGTGCCGCCGGTGACCAGCACGACGCGGTCGCGCAGGGATGCCGTGTAATCTGCCGTCATGACGTTCGCTCCTGGAAGAGGCGCCCACGCGGCCGCACCGTCCGGTGCCCGTATCGCGCCGTGCATGTCCCAGTGTAGCGGCTTGGCGGGGGCGCAGGGGCATTCTGAGGCGCCGCGATGTCGATTTGTCCGGACAAAGTTATACTGCCCCTGACCACAGATACGGGGGACCCGGCATGGACGGCCACGTGGAGATCATCGACGTCGTACCGCGCGACGGCATCCAGAACGAGCGCGTGCTGTTGCCCGCGGCTGACAAGATCGAGCTGATCCGCCGCATCGCCGATGCCGGCGGCAGGCGGATCGAGGCGACGAGTTTCGTCAATCCGAAGCGGGTGCCGCAGATGGCCGATGCCGAGGCCGTCATGGCGGGCGTCGAGCGCCGTCCGGGCCTGTCGCTGATCGGCCTGGTGCTCAACGAGCCGGGCCTGGCGCGGGCGCGGGCGGCCGGCTGCGACGAGGCCAACGTGGTGGTGGTCGCCAGCGAGACCTTCTCGCGCAAGAACCAGGGCGCGGGCGTGGCCGAGGTGGTCGCGGCCGCCTCGGCCATCCTGGCGGGCGCGCGGGCGGCCGGCATGCGTACCTCCGTCACCGTCGGCGCCGCCTTCGGCTGCCCCTTCGAGGGCGAGGTGCCCGCGCAACGGGTGCTGGCCCTGGTGGAGTCGCTGCTGCCGGCCCGGCCGGACGAGATCGCGCTGGCCGACACCATAGGCTGCGGGGTGCCGAGCCAGGTACGCGAGCTGTTGGCGGGCACGCGCGCGCTGGCGCCGCACGCGCGCCTGCGCTGCCATTTCCACAATACGCGCAATACCGGCATCGCCAACGTGCTGGCGGCGCTGGAAGCGGGCGTGGATGCCCTGGACGCCAGCACGGGCGGTTTCGGCGGCTGCCCCTTCGCCCCGGCGGCCACCGGCAACATCGCCACCGAGGACGTCGTCTACATGCTCGAGCGCATGGGCGTGGCCACCGGCATCGACCTGGACGCCGTGCTGCGGACGGCGCAGTGGCTGGGTGAGCGGCTGCAGCGGCCCGCCATCGGCGGCGTCAGCCGCGCCGGCCGCTTTCCGGCCCCGGCGCCGCAGGCCTGCGCATAGCGGTCCCGGCCGCGTCGTGGACTATCATGGCGTCCTGAGAATGACGTGGAGTGGGTACGACGATGGACAACGTCGATCTGGACGTCCTGCGGCGCCTGGCCCAGTGGCGGCGGGAAGGGCACGAGGTCGTGCTGGGCACGGTGACGCGCACCTGGGGCTCGGCGCCCCGGCCCATCGGCGCGATGGTGGCCGTGCGCGGCGACGGTTCGATCGCCGGTTCGGTGTCGGGCGGTTGCATCGAGGACGACCTGTCGGACAAGGCGCGCACCGGTGCCTGGCCCACCGGCGTGCCCAGCGTGGTGCGCTACGGTGTCTCGGCCGAGGAGGCCACGCGTTTCGGCCTGCCCTGTGGCGGCACGCTGGAACTGGTCCTGGAGCCGGTCGCCGACCATAGTGGCGTGGAAGAGCTGCTGGCGGAGCTGACCCAGGGGCATCGGGTGCTGCGCCGGCTGGACCTGGCCACCGGCCGCGCCGTGCTGGAGGCCGCCCGCGACCGTGCCGACACGCTGTCGCTGACCGACTCGGAACTGGTTGCCACCCACGGGCCGAGCTGGCGCCTGCTGATCATAGGCGCGGGGCAGATGTCGCAGTACCTGGCGCAGATGGCGCTGGCGCTGGACTACGAGGTCATCGTCTGCGATCCGCGCGAGGAATATACGCAGGGCTGGGAGGTGCCGGGCGCGAGGCTGGTGACCACCATGCCCGACGATACCGTGACCGAGATGCGCCCCGATCGCCATACGGCCATCGTCGCGTTGACCCACGATCCCAAGCTGGACGACCTGGCGCTGCTGGAGGCGCTCAAGTCCCAGGCCTTCTACGTTGGCGCCATCGGTTCGCGGGCCAACCAGGCCAAGCGCCGCGAGCGGCTGGTCGAGTTCGACCTGACCCCGGACGAGGTGGCCCGGCTGCACGGCCCGGTGGGCCTGCGCATCGGGGCCCGCACGCCGCCCGAGATCGCCGTGGCCATCCTGGCCCACATGACGGCCGAGCGCTACGGCTTCCACAAGCTCGAATTCGAGGCGCCGGGCGCCGGCGCGTAAACTATCGCGCCTCGTCGTTTTCCGGATCCCCGCCGTGCCCGCCGTCGTCAACATCGCCGCCTACCGTTTCCTGACCCTGGACGACCTGCCCGCGCTGCAGGCCGCGGCGCGCGACCGGGCCCTGGCGTGCGGACTGAAGGGTACGGTGCTGCTGGCGCACGAGGGCATCAACCTGTTCCTGGCCGGCACCCGCCCGGGCATCGACGCCTGGCTGGAGTGGCTGCGGCATGGCCCGGACTTCGGCGGCCGGCTGGCGGGCATCGAGGTCAAGGAAAGCCTGTCCGCCCGGGTGCCGTTCCGCAAGCTGCTGGTGAAGATCAAGCGTGAGATCATCCGCATGGATCATCCGGCCATCCGTCCCGAAGCCGGCCGGGCGCCGGCTGTCGATGCCCGCACGGTGGCACGGTGGCTGCGCCAGGGCCGGGACGACGAAGGGCGGGAGGTCGTCATGCTGGACACCCGCAATGCCTTCGAGGTCGATCACGGCACCTTCCGGGGCGCGATCGACTGGCGCATTTCCCGCTTCACGCAATTCCCGGCGGCCGTGCAGGCGCACCGGAACGACCTGGCGGGCAAGACCGTGGTGAGTTTCTGCACCGGCGGCATCCGCTGCGAGAAGGCGGCCATCTACATGGCGCGAGCCGGCGTCGAGCACGTCTACCAGCTCGAGGGCGGCATCCTGAAGTATTTCGAGGAAACCGGCGGGGAGGGCTACGACGGCGAGTGCTTCGTGTTCGACGGGCGCGAGTCGCTGGATCCGGCGCTGAGGCCCCGGCTGGACGGGGTGGACGACCCGATCCCGGCGCCGTAGGCTGCGCTGCGCGCCGCCCCCTTGCTGTCCCGGCATCCGGGTAAAATACCCGGTTTCCCCGTATCGGCCGACCGCCCGCGCCGCCGCCGGTACAACCCCGCAACCCCGCGCCGGACGATCTTCATGTCTGCATTCATTTCTCCCGTTCCCACCCCCGGCGGCTCCTCGGCGATCTCGTCGGTGCCGGAAATCGTGGCCGAGCTGCGCGCCGGCCGCATGGTCATCCTGGTCGACGAGGAGGACCGCGAGAACGAAGGCGACCTCGTCATGGCAGCCGAGTTCGTCACGCCCGAGGCCATCAATTTCATGGCCCGCTACGGACGGGGCCTGATCTGCCTGACGCTGACCGAAGAGCGCTGCCGCCAGTTGAACCTGCCGCTCATGGTGTCGGCCAACGGCACCAAGCACGGTACCAATTTCACCGTTTCCATCGAAGCCGCCCAGGGCGTGACCACCGGCATCTCGGCGGCCGACCGGGCCCGCACGGTGCAGGCCGCCGTGGCGCGCGACGCCAAGCCGTCCGACCTGGTGCAGCCCGGCCACATCTTTCCGCTGAAGGCGGCCCGCGGCGGCGTGCTGGCGCGGGCCGGCCACACCGAAGCCGGTTGCGACCTGACCGCCATGGCGGGGCTCACGCCCGCCTCGGTCATCTGCGAAGTGCTCAAGGACGACGGCTCCATGGCCAGGCTGCCCGACCTGATCGAGTTCTCGCGCCAGCACGGCGTCAAGATCGGCACCATCGCCGACCTGATCCAGTACCGCAGCGAACACGAGTCGCTGGTGCAGCGCGTGGCCGAGCGGCCGATCCGCACGGCGCACGGCGTCTTTCGCGCGGTGATGTACCGCGATACGCCCAGCGGCGCGCCCCACCTCGCGCTGGTCCATGGCGAGATCCATCCCGAGCGCGAGACCCTGGTGCGCGTGCACGAGCCCACGTCGCTGCTCGACGTGCTGGAAGTGGCCCGCAGCACGCACAGCTGGAGCGTGCCCAGCGCCCTGGAAGCCATTTCCCAGGCCGAATCCGGCGTGGTCATCCTGCTCAACTGCGACGGCACGGCCAGCGACCTGGCGGCCGAGTTCCAGCAATTGATCGACCAGGACCGCACCGGCGCGGCCTGCGGCGACGCGCCGGTGCGCATGGACTTGCGCACCTATGGCGTGGGCGCGCAGATCCTGAAAGACCTGAACGTCGGCAGCATGAAGCTGCTGGCACGGCCGGTCCGCATGCCCAGCATGACCGGCTTCTCCCTTACCGTGACCGGCTACGAGGCCGGCCATGACCAACCCCCCACCAAGGACGGCGCCCCATCATGAACCCCTATACCATGACTCCCGATCTGAATGGCGAAGGGCTGCATATCTGCATCGTGCGCTCCCGCTTCAATGAAAACATCGGCGAACTGCAGCTGCAGGCCTGCCTGGAAGAACTCGGCAAGCTGGGCGTGGACGAGCGCGACATCATGGTCGTGTCGGTGCCCGGCGCCCTGGAACTGGGCGTGACGCTGGCCCAGCTCGCCCACACCGGTGAGTTCGACGGACTGATCGCCCTGGGCGCGGTGATCCGCGGCGAGACCTACCACTTCGAAGTGGTCAGCAATGAGAGCGCGGCGGCCATCAGCCGCGTCGCGCTCGAGACCGGCATCCCCGTCGCCAACGGCGTGCTTACCACGGAAACCGAGGAGCAGGCGGTGGAGCGCGCCGCGACCAAGGGCCGCGACTGCGCGCAGACCGCCGTCGAGATGGCGAACCTGCTGGCCACCCTCGAGCCCGAGGAGGACGACGAGGACGAGGACGACGAAGATTTCGACGACGAGGAAGAACAGGATGACTGAGGCCAGCCGCCAGAACGCGCGCAGCGCGCGCCGCCGCGCGCGCGAGTTCGCCCTGCAAGGGGTGTACGAGTGGCTGCTCAAGGGGGGCGACGCCGGCGAGATGGGCGAGATCGACGCTCACATGCAGGACGGCGAGGGTTTCGCCGAAGCCGACCTGGGCCATTACAAGGCGCTGCTGTACGGCGCCGCCCGCGACGCGGCCGCGTTGCGCGAACGCTTCGCGCCCTTCCTCGACCGCCAGGTCGAGGAGCTGTCGCCGGTCGAGCACGGCATCCTGCTGATCGGCACCTACGAGCTGCAGAACCACGTCGAGATTCCGTACAAGGTCGTCATCAACGAGGCCGTCGAACTCGCCAAGTCCTTCGGTGGCACCGACGGCTTCAAGTTCGTCAACGGCGTGCTGGACAAGCTCGCGGCCGAAGTCCGCGCCGCCGAGGTCCAGGCCGGCCGTCGGGGTTGACGGTGCCTGGCCCGGGCCGGGGGAGCTGGCATGAGCGGTGAGTTCGAACTCATCCGCCGGCATTTCACCCGGACGGCGCCGGCGGGCATGCTGGGGGTGGGCGACGACTGCGCGCTGCTCTCGCCCTCGGCCGACGCCACGGCGGTCAGCACCGACCTGCTGGTGGAAGGGCGCCACTTCTTTCCCGACGTCGATCCACGCGCGCTGGGCCACAAGTCGCTGGCCGTGAACCTGTCCGATCTTGCCGCCATGGGCGCGAAACCGACGGCCTTCGTGCTGGGGCTGGCGCTGCCGCGCGTGGACGATGCCTGGCTCTCGGCCTTCGCCGCCGGCCTGTTCGCGCTGGCCGACGCCTACGGCTGTCCCCTGGTCGGGGGCGACACCACGCGCAGCGACGCGGGCACGACCCTGTCCATCACGATCTTCGGCAGCGTGCCCGCCCAGGCGGCGCTGCGCCGCTCGGGCGCCCGCCCTGGCGACGACATCTGGGTGTCGGGTACGCTGGGCGACGCCGATCTCGCGCTGCGCCTGCTGCTGGGCGAGCGGGACGTACCGGTGGCGGACCGGGCGGCGGTGCTGGCGGCGACCCGCGGCGCGCTCGAATGGCCCGAGCCGCGCGTGGCGCTGGGGCTGGCGCTGCGCGGCCTGGCCAGCGCGGCGATCGACATCTCGGACGGCCTGCTGCAGGATCTCGGCCATGTCCTGGCCGCCAGCGGATGCGGCGCACGGTTGTGCGCCGATGACGTGCCGGTGTCGCCGGCCGTGGCGGCCCTGCCGGCGCCCTGGCGGCGGCGCTGCGCGCTGGGCGGCGGCGATGCCTACGAATTGTGCTTCACCGCGCCTGCGGAGGCCCGCGCCGGGGTGGCCGAGGCGGCCGCGCGCGCGGGCGTGGCGGCCACGCGCATCGGCGCGGTGGACGCCGGCCCCGGCCTGCGGGTGGTGGACGCCGGCGGCATGCCGGTGCCGGACCTGCCCCGAGCGGGCTTCGATCACTTCCCGATGCCGGTCGATCCGGCGGCGGGCTCCTTGCCTGAGACATCATGACCGACATTTCCTCCGCCGGCCCGGTGCCGGCGAGTCCCAGCTTCGGCTGGATGCGCGCGCGCCTGTCGCGCACCATTGCCTTCGGCCTGGGCAGCGGACTGATCCGCCCGGCGCCGGGAACCTGGGGGACGCTGCTGGCCTGGGCGCTGTGGCAGCCCTTGACCATGGTGCTGGGGGCGCCGTTGCACCAGGCGATCTTCCTGGCGGCGGCATTCGTCGTGGGCATCTGGGCCTGCGACCGCACGGGACGCGACCTGGGCGTGCCCGATCATGGCGGCATGGTATGGGACGAGATGGTGGCCTTCTGGACCGTGCTGTGGCTGATCCCGGATTCCGTGGTGTCGCAGGCCTTCGGCTTCCTGCTGTTCCGCCTGTTCGACATCCTCAAGCCGCCCCCCATCGGCCATTTCGACCGCCGGCTCAAGAACGGCCTGGGCGTGATGTGGGACGACATGATCGCCGCGTTCTACGCGCTCTTGGTCTGCGCGCTGTACTGGCGTATCGTCGCTCAGGCCTGACCGGGGAGATCGACATGTTCGACCAGGAATCGCTAGATCTGTCCGCCGCCTTGGGGGGCGCCCTGCAGCCGGCCGGCTGGATGCTGGCGGCCGCCGAATCCTGCACCGGCGGGCTGGTGGCGGGGCTGGTCACGGCCGTGGCCGGTTCCAGTGCCTGGTTCGACCGGGGGTTCGTCACCTATACCAACGCGGCCAAGGTGGCCGAGCTGGGGGTGCGGGAAGACACGCTGGCCGCGCATGGCGCGGTCAGCGAACAGACCGCGGGCGAGATGGCGGCCGGGGCGCTGAAGGCGGCGCGGACGCAAATGGCGGTGTCGACGACCGGCATCGCCGGCCCCGGCGGCGCGACGCCGGGCAAGCCCGTGGGCATGGTGTGCTTCGGCTGGGCATGGACCACGCCCGAAGGCATGCGGGTACGCACGGCCACGCATCTGCTGGCGGGAGACCGCACCGCCGTGCGCATGCAGGCGGTGAAGATCGCGCTGCGCGGCGTGCTGGAAGCGCGGGCGCTCGCGGCGGGGCCGCTTCAGAACGAGTAGGCCAGGCCCACGCTGCCGAAGGCGGCGGTTTTGCGCTCGACGATGGGGCTGTCGGCCGCGTCGCCCATCAAGGTCTGCACGCCCAGCAGCGTGACGACGCGCCAGCGCTGGTCCAGCCGGTAGGTCCAGAGCGCGAAGGCCGAGCCCGAGCGCAGGCCCGAGGACGGCCGGTAGGCCGCAAGTCCCGCGCCGCTGTGCGAGGATTGCTCGGGCGTCACGCCGAACCAGGTCTGCATGTGATCGCGGTTACCCCATTCCAGGCCGGCGCCGACCTGCACATCGTGCTTGCCGCCCTGCCAGATGGCGTAGGAACCGCGCGCGGCCAGGGTGCCGCCATAGCCGCTCTTGGCCGCCTGGGTGTAGGACAGCGACGCCCGCCATCTGCCGGGCGCCCAGTCGGCGAACACGCCGTACTGGGCATGGGCATCGATGTCGCCCAGGCCGGACAGCCTGTCGGACCGGCTTTCCTTGCGGCCCAGGCCGAAGCCGGCGCGTACTCCCACGCTCAGGCCGGGGGCGACCTCGGTCTTCAGGCCCAGCCCGGGCAGCCCCTGGCTGTTCGAGATGAAGAAGGGGCCGCGCTGGAAATTGAGGATGGGCGCCGGCAGTACGCGATAGCTGTCGGCGCCGGGATAGGCCGGGATGACGGCAATGCCGCCGCCCACGAGGTCCTGCCCGACGGCGGGCTGCATGGCGCCCAGCAGGAAGCAGAGGCAGAGGCTGCGCGGATCCTGGATCATATGGCTGGCTCCTGGAACCCGCCGCCGCGGGCGGTTCCGAATGTGGACATGAAGGCGGCGGCCAGCCCGGCCCGGGCATGAGCGCGAACCAGCCGCCACCGCGAATTCTGGGCGGGGCGGTTTAAGAACTTTTTAAAATCGGGCGACGATACTGGCCTGCGCCGGCCGACACGGCTGCGCGCGCCACTTATCCGAACCAACGGGAAACCGATCTTGCGCATCCTGCTCGTAGAAGACGACGCCATGCTTGCCGATGCGCTCGTCACCGCGCTGGGCCAGCACGACACCGCGGTCGAATGGGCTCGCGATGCCGCCGCGGCGCGGCTGACGCTGATCGACCACGACTACGCGGCGGTCCTGCTCGACCTTGGACTGCCCGGCGGCTCCGGGCTGGGCGTGCTGGCCGCCATGCGTGCGCGCTACGACACGACACCGGTCATCATCATGACCGCGCGCGACCGCCTGAGCGACCGCATAGGCGGCCTGGACGCGGGGGCCGACGATTACCTGGTCAAGCCCTTCCAGGTCGACGAACTGCGGGCCAGGCTGCGCGCCGTGCTGCGCCGCAGCCTGGGACGCGTGGCCCCGGTGCTGCGCAGCGGCGACGTCGAGCTCGATCCGGCCTCGCGCTCGGTCGCCTGCCGGGGACAGCCGGTCGCGCTCAGCGCGCACGAATACCGGACGCTGCTGGCGCTGATGGAAAAGGCGGGCAAGGCCTTGTCCCGCACGGCGCTGGAGGAGGCGGTCTACGGCAGCGACGGCGTGATCGAAAGCAATACCGTGGCGGTCTACGTCCATCAATTGCGCCGCAAGCTGGGCGAGGACCTGATCGAGACCGTGCACGGCTACGGCTACCGGTTGCGGGAGGCGCGATGAGATCGCTGCGCGCGCGCCTGTTGACGGGCATCGTCGCGACCATGCTGCTGACCTGGGCGGGGTCGTTCCTGTGGTACCGGGCCGAGGTCACGCGCGAATCGAGCGGGGAATGGGACGCCGCGCTGCGCGAGGTGGCGAACCTGACCCTGTTGTCGCTGCCGGTCGGGCTCGAGAACAACGTCGCCGAGCGCGGTTTTTCGCTGCCGGGCGAGCAGCGGCTGGACACTTCCCAGCTTAAGATGACCTTCCAGGTCTGGAACCTGGCGACCGGCGGCAGCGTGCTGCATTCCCCGGCCGCGCCCGGCCGGCCCATCGTGCCGGACATGCGCGACGGCTACGCCACCACCCTGGTGGGGGGCGAACCCTGGCGCGTGTATGCCGTCTCGGACGCCAGCAAGCGGATACAGGTGCAGGTGGGCAAGCCGCAGTCGCTGCTGCGCAAGGAGCTGCACGAGCGCCTGACCCGCGGGTTGATGTTCGTCGGCATACTGGCCTGCATGCTGGCCAGCGTCGTCGGCTGCCTGGTCCAGTGGTCGGTCCTTCCCGTCACGCGGTTGTCGCGCCGCATCCTGCAGCGGCGCCCCACCGACCTGCAGCCGTTGCCGGCCAGGGAACTGCCGGTGGAACTGCGTCCGCTGGTGGAGTCGTTCAACGGCCTGCTCGGACGGCTGGACGAGACCATGCAGAACGAACGGCGTTTCCTGGTCGACGCCGCGCACGAGCTGCGCACGCCGCTCGCGGTCCTGACGGTGCAGACCGAGAACGCCCTGCGGTGCCAGGATCCCGTGCAGCTGCGTGCCGAACTGGGCAAGCTGCTGGCGACCACGCAGCGCAGCGCGCGGCTGTCCGAGCAATTGCTGGACATGGCCCGGCTGGATGCCAACGGTTTCGGCGAAGACGACGTGGAACTGCACACCGTGGTGTCCGTGATCGCGCGGGACTTCGAGACGGGCGCCGCCGAGCGGGGCCAGCGCATCAGCCTGGACACCGAGGACTGCCTGGTGCGCGGCCGGGTCGATCCGCTGGGCATCCTGGTGCGCAACCTGGTCGACAATGCGGTGCGCTACGGCGGCCGCGACGCGCACATCGCCGTGGCCTGCCGGCGCGAAGCCGGCGGCGTGCTGCTGACCGTGGCCGACGATGGCCCCGGCGTGCCCGAGTCCGAGTACCGGCGCATCTTCGACCGCTTCTACCGCGTGGCGGGCACCACCGAACGCGGCAGCGGCATCGGCCTGTCGCTGGTCGCGCAGATCGCCGAGTCGCACGCGGCATCCATCCAGGTGGGGACCGGCCTGCGCGGGCGCGGCCTGGGCGTCCGGATACGGTTCCCGTCCGTGCGGACCGCCTGAGCCGGCACGCTTGCCTCAAGCCCGGGGCGGTGCGCGCCGGGCTTCGTCCGCGCGGGCCTCGGCCAGGATCCAGTCGCGGAACGTGCACAGATGCGTGTCGTACTGCAGCCGCTCGGGATAGATCAGGTAGAAGGCGTTATCGATGGGGACGCGCAGGCCGAAGGGCGCGACCAGCCTGCCCGCCGCCAGGTCCTCGGCCACGAGCGCATGCTGCCCCATGGCCACGCCCAGTCCCTCCAGCGCCGCCTGGTAGGCCAGGCTGACGCTTTCGAAAGTCATCCCGCGATCCGGGTCGATGTCCCCCGCGCCGGCGGCCTCCAGCCAGGTCGGCCAGTACTCGGGCCGGGCCACCGATTGCAGCAGCGTGTGCCGGGCGAGGTCGCGCGGATGGGCGAGCGGGGCGCGCCCATCCAGCAGCCGGGGGCTGCACACCGGCAGCAGTTCGATGCCGACCAGGAAGCGCGAGATCACGCCGGGCCAGTCGCCGCGGCCCATGCGGATGGCGACGTCGGCGTCGTGCTCGGTGAAGTCCACCGGCTTGAGCGAAGTGGTGAAGATGGCGTCGCGGCCAGGATTGGCGGCGTGGAATGCGGGCAGCCGCGGCACCAGCCAGCGCATCGCGAAGGTCATCGGACACCAGATGTGCAGCGGCTTGTCGCGCACGCCCTGCATGGCGCGCTGGGTAGCCTCGCCGATGTTGTCGAACACATCGTTCAGGTCGTCCAGGTAGCGCCGGCCCACCGCCGTCAGCCGCACTTCGCGGTTGACCCGCTCGAACAGCCGGGCTCCCAGGAATTCCTCCAGGACCATGACCTGCCGGCTGACGGCGCCGGGCGTCACGTGCAGTTCGCGCGCGGCACGCGTGAAGCTCAGGTGGCGCGCCGCCACCTCGAAGGTGCGCAGCGGATTGAGCGGGGGCAGGCGAGTGGCCATCTCTATGAGTAAAAGTCAATCATATTGACTATAAATCGATTGATGCATATTGGGAAAGCGATGAGAATTTTTCACACATGAAGACCGCCGCCGCGGATAGGCCGCAGGCGGCGGCGCGCCTCATTCCTCACGGAGACCACGCATGACCAAGACGCTGCTGGGCAAGATCGCCCCGGAACGGGTAAGGAGCCTCGACATCGAGCGCCCGCCCAAGGACCTGATCGAGGGCTTCAAGGCGCTGGGCGACGCCACCGGCATCGTGTCGGACGTCATGGACCACCTGGGCATCGCCGGAACGCTGCCCGGCTCGCTGCTTCGGCCCACCATTCCCGGCGCCACCATCGTCGGCCCGGCCATGACCCTGCGCAACACGGTCATGACCGGCCATCCGGTCGACAACGCGCGCGCCCACCGCAACGGCATGGCCGAGATCGAGGCCCACAACATCGCGGAGCAAGGCGACGTACTGGTGATCGAGGGCGTGCCCGGGCTGTCGAACATGGGCGGCATCTCGGCCCAGGTGGCCAAGCGCCAGGGCGAGATCGGCGCCATCGTGTCGGGCGGGGTGCGCGACGTGGCGCATTCGCGCCGCGTCGGTTTCCCGGTGTGGGCCACCGAAGTCTCGCCCATCACGGGCAAGTGGCGCATCGAGACGATCGAGATCAACGGCCCGGTCCAGATCGAGGGCATACGCGTCAATCCCGGCGACCTCGTGGTGGCCGACGACACCGGCGTCTGCTTCATTCCCCGCGATCGCGCCCGCGAAGTGCTGGAGCTTTCGCGCAAGCGCGCCGCCGCCGAGGACGCGCGCTGCGATGCGATCGATCGCGGCGTTGCCATCCGCGACCTGCCGTCGGCCAGTTGAGCCGCGCGCCGGCGGTATCGCGCCGGCGACCCCGCCGCCCCGGCCACGGCCGGGGGGCCACCAGGAGACACCAACGTGCAAAGACATTCCCGCAAGCGTGGGCGGCCGGCGCTCGCCTGCGCCGCTGCCGCGCTCTTCAGCGCCGGCGCCTGGGCGGCCCCGGATTATCCTACCCAGCCCATCCGCCTGATCGTGCCTTTCGCGCCCGGCGGCGGCACCGACATGATCGCGCGTGTCGTGGGCAAGAAACTGGGCGAGCGGCTGGGCCAGCCCGTCATCGTGGACAACCGCCCGGGCGCCAGCGGCATCATCGGCGCCGAGGCCGTGGCCCGCTCGGCCCCGGACGGCTACACGCTGCTCATGGCCACGACCGCGATCAGCTCGAACGGCAGCCTGTACAACACGATTTCGTATGACCTGAAGAAGGACTTCGCGCCTGTCTCGCAACTGGCCAACGCGCCCGCCGTGCTGGTGGTGAATCCCGGCCTGCCGGTGGCCTCGCTGCAGGAACTGATCCGCTATGCCCGCGAGCGGCCGGGGCAGGTCAACTACGCTTCCTATGGCGTGGGCACGGCGCCGCATCTGGTGGCCGAACTGTTCCAGCAGAGCAGCGGCACCAAGCTCTACCACGTGCCCTACAAGGGTGGCGGCCCGGCCGTGCTGGCGACCTTGTCGGGCGAGACCCAGCTGCTGTTCCCCAGCCTGGTGCCGGTGATGAACCACATCCGCAACGGCAAGCTGCGGGTGATGGCCGTGGCTTCGGACAAGCGTTCCCCCAGCCTGCCGGAGGTGCCCACTTTCCGCGAAGCCGGGATGGAATTCGAGACCGGCACCTGGTTCGGCATCGTGGCGCGCGGCGGCACGCCGGCGCCCATCGTGGCACGGCTGCACAAGGAAATCGTCGCGCTGCTCAATGACGCCGACGTGCGCAAGTCGATCTCGGACGAGGGGGCGGAGGTCGTGGCCAGCCCCACGCCCGAAGCCTTCGGCAAGCTGATCCAGGCCGAGGCGGACCGCTGGGCCAAGGTGGTCCGCACCGCCGACATCAAGATCGAGAAGTGACAGGGGCTTTCGTCCCGCAACGGGGACCTAGCTGCGGCCGGGGCGAAAGCCGTTGATGGCGTCGCGGGTCTCGCGCGCCACGCGCGCCGCGGCCTCGCGCCAGTCGTCGCCGCCGCTGGCGTACAGGATGGCGCGCGACGAATTGATCATCATGCCGGTGCCCGCGGCATTGCATCCCGCTTGCACCGTGGCCTGCACGTCGCCACCCTGGGCGCCCACGCCGGGCACCAGCAGCGGCATGTCGGCGCCGATGCGGGCGCGCACCGCCGCCAGCTCGGCGGGGAAGGTGGCGCCCACCACCAGGCCGAGCTGGCCGTGGCGGTTCCATTTCTTCGCCACCAGGTCGGCCACGCGCAGGTAGAGCGGCTCGCCGCCGGCTTCCAGGAATTGCAGGTCCGAACCGCCGGGGTTGGAGGTGCGGCACAGCACGATCACGCCGCGATCCGGCCAGGCGAAATAGGGTTCGATCGAATCCGAGCCCATGTAGGGGCTGACCGTGACGGCGTCGGCGCCGTAGCGCTCGAAGGCCTCGGCGGCATACTGCTCGGCCGTGGAGCCGATGTCGCCGCGCTTGGCGTCCAGCACCAGCGGGATGTCCGGGTGGTGTTCCTTGATGTGCCGGCACAGCGCCTCGAGCTGGTCCTCGGCGCGGCGGGCGGCGAAATAGGCGATCTGGGGCTTGAACGCGCACGCGTAGGGCGCGGTGATGTCGGCGATGGCGCGGCAGAAATCGAAGATGCGGTCGGCCCGTCCGCGCAGTTCGGCGGGAAAGCGGGCGGGATCCGGGTCCAGGCCGACGGTCAGCAGGGAGTCGGACGCGGCCCAGGCCTGCGTCAGTTTGCGGGTGAAAGACATGGTGCGAGGGGAACGGAGTCGATCCGACATTGTAGGATCATCCGGCCAGCGGCGCGAAACGGCCCGCCGCCCCCCGTGGGAGCGGGTCAGGCCAGCAGCCGGCCCGCCAGCACGTGTATCCAGAGCCCCGCCGAGAACAGCAGGGACAGCATCACCGCGGCGCTGCCCAGGTCCTTGGCGCGGCCCAGCAGCGGGTGGGTTTCCACCGACAGGGCGTCGGCCAGCGCTTCCACCGCGGAATTGAGCAATTCCACCACCAGCACCAGCAGCATGCTGAACAGCAGCAGCAGGACTTCGGTGGTGTCGCGGCCCAGCCAGACCGCCGCAGGCACCAGGATGACCACCAGCGCGACTTCCTGGCGGAACGCGGCTTCGTATTTGAGCGCGGCGCCCAGGCCCTGCAGCGAATAGCGCCAGGCGCGGAAGACCCGCTGGAGGCCGCCGGTGCTCTTGTAGGGAGAATGCTGTTGATCGGTCATCGGAGCGGGGTAGGGAAGGGTCGGCCGCAGGATACAGCGAAACGCGTCCGCGGCGCATGCTTCGGGTTTGCAACAATGGTCGGAGCCGGACGCCGATGTTGACATAGAACCCGCTGGAAAATTCCCTACCAATACCAAGAAGGAGACGCACCCATGAGGCATTTCCCGTCATCGGCCCGTGCGGCCTGCCTGGCCGCGCTGGCGTCCCTGGCGCTTGCCGGTCCCGCCGCCGCGGCCTCGTACCCGGATAAGCCGGTACGCGTGGTGGTCGGCTTCTCGGCCGGCGGCACCACCGACGTGGCCGCACGCATCATCGCCAAGGAGCTGGGCGACGACCTGGGCCAGAGTTTCGTGGTCGAGAACAAGCCCGGGGCCGGCAGCAACATCGGCGCCGAGCTGGTCGCCCGCGCCAAGCCCGACGGCTACACGCTGTACATGGTGGCCGTCACCAGCACCATCAACCAGACCCTGTACAAGAACCTGAGCTTCGACATCGTCAAGGATTTCTCGCCCATCGCGCTGGTCATCAAGGTGCCCAACATCCTGGTCGTCAATCCGTCGCTGCCGGTCAAGAACGTCAAGGAACTGGTGGCCTACGTCAAGGCGCATCCGGACAAGCTCTCGTATGCCTCGTCGGGCAGCGGTACCTCCATCCACATGGCGGGCGAGCTGTTCAAGCTGCGGGCCGGCGTGGACATCCCCCACATCCCGTACAAGGGCAGCGCCCCCGCCCTGACCGACCTGATCGGCAACCAGGTGCAACTGATGTTCGACAACATGCCCTCGGCCTGGCCGCACGTGCAGGCCGGCAAGCTGCGCGCGCTGGCGGTCACCACCGCCGAACGCTCGGCCACCGCGCCCGAGCTGCCGACCATGATGGAATCGGGCTACGACAAGTTCGACGTGTCGTCCTGGTTCGGACTGATCGCGCCCAAGGGCACGCCGCCGGACGTCATCGCCAGGATCAACGCCTCCGTGCAGAAGGCGCTGGCCAAGCCGGACGTGCAGCAGCGCTTCAAGGACCTGGGCGCCGTCACGGCCAAGACCACGCCGGAGCAGTTCGGCGCCTTCATCAAGGACGAAGTGGAGACCTGGGCGACCGTAGTCAAGGCCTCGGGCGCGAAGGTGGAGTAGCCGCGCCCGCCGCTCGCGGCGTCAGCGCGCCGCGGCGGCCTCCCAGATGTCGGTCTCGCCGTCCAGGGGGCGCTGCAGCGAACGCTCCGGGATTTCCCAGACGATCAGGCGGGGCGGCGTGTCGCGGAATTCCTCGCTCTTGAAATAGGCCTGCGCGGCGCCGGCGAATTCGCCGCCGTCGCGGGCGACATTGACCACGCGGGTCTGTAGCCCGGCTTCCAGGAACGGGACGAAGTTCGAGTTGCGCGAGTAGGACGTGCCGATCAGGGCCACCCGCGGCAGGTCCGCGTCGCCGAACAGGTCGTCCTCGGTGGCCGGCGCGGCGGTGTCCGCCACCGGCGTGAAGGTCGTGCGCGGTTCCTGGTCCAGGGCTGGCAGCAGCGGGGCCGGCAGCCAGTCTATGCCGGCCAGCCTGATCAGGTCGCCCGCCAGCGGCTGCGGCTGGCCCCGCGTGATGGCGAAGGCCTGATGCGGCTTCAGTGCCTCGGCCGCCGAGGGCAACGCGCGGGCGGCCGCGGCGATGGCGCCGGCCGCCGCTTCGGCACCGGCTTCGTTCCAGTGGGTGTCGGTGCGCAGGAACCCCGGCACGGGCAGGCCGCGCAGGACGGGCTCCAGGTCCACCGTCCGCACGCCGCTGGCTTGCAGGATGCCGTTCCACTCGCGCAGGCGCCCTTCCAGCGCGGCCGGGCGATAGACGCCGCAGCGTTCGCTTGCCGCGATGCGGCTCTTGTCGGGCACCGTGGCCACGAGCAGTTCGATGCCGCGGGCGGCCAGCCGGGTCCGCAGGTCCGCGACTTCCCGGGCGCGCGTCCGCAGGGCATCGTCGCCGCCCGCATGCGGCTCCAGCTCGTCGGCCAGGAACAGCCAGTCCGGGCAACCCTGGCGCACGCGCGGGCCCAGGTCGCCCACGGCCAGCCAGCTCGCGCCGCGTTCCAGGCTGGCCGAGCCGGCGGGCAGCGGCGTTTTGGCCAGCGTGTCGGCGATCTCGGCGGTGACCCGTCCGTCCAGGAAGCCGGGCCAGTCGGGCGCGTGGCGGGTCAGCGGCAGCTGTTCGACCAGCAGTCCGTAGCCGTTGGACAGCAGGCCCGCCGCCAGAACGATGGCCATGACGCAGCCCGCGAGCGCGTAGCGGGGGCCGGGGCGGGAAGAGGTCTTGTCCATCAGAACTGGAAGTACAGGAAGGGGACCGCGCCGCGGCTGGCGATCAGCGAGAAGCCCAGCAGGAAGCCGGCCACCGGCCAGGCGCCGTCCCAGGCGCGCAGCAGCGCCGGCCGTCCGCCGCGCGCCAGCCAGGCGTCCACCGCCGGGTAGACGATGCACAGCACGCCCAGGACCATGGCCATCAGGTGGGCGGGACGAAGCTGGACGCGCAAGGCATCGCCCAGCGCGTAGCCGTTCAGGCCGAACTGGCCGGCGTACATGTCCAGGGCGGAGCCGAAGGAGTGCGCGCGGAACAGCGTCCAGGCCAGCATGACGAACAGCAGGGTCAGCACGCGCGACAGCGCGGCGGGCGGCTCGGGCAGCGACGCATGGCCCCACAGCCGCGTGCCGGCCAGGGCCAGACCGTGGGCGATGCCCCACAGCAGGTAGTTCCAGTTGTCCCCGCCGTGCCAGAGGCCGGCGATGGCCATGGTCAGCAGCAGGTTGACGTAGGTGCGCACCTCGCCCTTGCGGTTGCCGCCCAGCGGGATGTAGAGATAATCGCGCAGCCAGCTCGACAGCGACAAATGCCAGCGGCGCCAGAAGTCCTGGATGCTGGTGGCCAGGTAGGGATGGTTGAAGTTCTCGGGGAAGTGAAAGCCCAGCATCAGGCCCAGGCCGATGGCCATGGCGCTGTAGCCGGCGAAGTCGAAGAACAGTTGCAGGCTGTAAGCGAAGCAGCCCAGCCACGCGTCCAGGAAAGTGGGGGCGGACAGCGAGAAGGCGGTCTGCACCAGGGGCGACAGCGTGTCGGCGATCAGTACCTTCATGCCGAAGCCGATCATGAAACGGCGCGCGCCCTGCGTGAACTGGGGCCAGTCCACGGTGCGCTCGCGCAGTTCGCGCGCCACCCAGTCGTAGCGGATGATGGGGCCGGCGATCAGGTGCACGAACATGGCCTGGTAGGCGCCGAAGTTCACCAGGCTGCGGTCGGCCGGCACCACGCGGCGCTGCACGTCGATCAGGTAGGAGATCGACTGCAGCACGATGAAGGACAGGCCGATGGGCAGCGCGATCTTCTGCCAGGAAACGGGCATCGCGCCGCTCCATGACAGGACCTGGTTGAAGGTCTCGACCAGGATGTTGGCGTACTTGTACCAGCACAGCACGGACAGGTTGATCGTGATGAACGCCACCAGCATCAGCATGCGCTGGCGTTCGGTGCGGGCGCTGTCGATGGCCATGCCGCCTATCCAGCCAACCAGGATGAGCGCGATGAACAGCAACAGCAGCAGCGGGCTCCACCAGCCGTAGAAGATCCAGCTGGAGAACATCAGCACGGCATTGCGCCAGGACGCCGGCACGGCCGCGTAGACGAGCAGGAACAGCGGCAGGAACAGCGTGAGGAATTCCAGCGACGCAAAGACCATGGAGACGACCTGTGGGGGAACTCGGGAAGCGGGGTCAGCGGGTCAGTGCGTCGTTGGCGAACAGCGTGCGGGGGCCCTGGGGACCGGGAACGACCAGAACCGTATAGCGCTGGCCCGCCTCGAGCGCGCCCAGGTCGCGGGCCGCGCCTTGCGGCTTGCCGTCGCAGGTCAGTTCCACCGACACCGCCACGGGGTTGATCAGGCGGCGTTTGGTCTGGCCCTGGCCGACGTTCTCGAAGATGCCGATGTTGCGGCCGGCCGTGCGCAGCCCGGCCTGGCGGCAGGCGGGATCGGCGTTGTAGAGCGCCAGCGAGGCGCGCATGGCGTTGAAGTCGTCGGGCGATTCCTTGATGACCACGGTCGCTTTCTTGTCCAGCGCGACGACGGTGGCGAACTCGCCGGGCTTGACCGTGACCGACACCGGCAGGCTCTGGCCGCCTCCGGCCAGCGTGCCTTTGACCGGCTTGCTCGCGGCCACCGGCATGAAGCCGGAGGCGGGCTTGTCCGCCGGCAGCGCCAGCGTCGCGCTGGTGCCGGCGGCCTGGACTTCCAGCGGCCCGGCGGTGGCGTTGACGAAGCGCACGAAGGCCGAGTCCTCGGCGGGGCCCGTCGGATAGAGCGGGATGCCGGCCGCGTGCGCGGTCAGCGCGGGCAGGCAGGCCAGTGCTGCAGTCAGGGTGGGTTTCATTTGCCGTGAGCTTCCTTGAGTGCCGGGGAGTTGGCGAGCGCCTGCGTGATGGCCGAGCCCCACGCCTTGTAGCCGGCCACAGTGAAGTGTTGGCCGTCCACGGTTTTCCATTCGCCAGGCTTGGAGAATTTCAGCGAATCAACGTAGTCGCAGGGAGCGACGTTGGTGGCGAGAAAACGCGACATGAGCTGCACGCGTGCGTCGTTCTTCTTGTACTTGCCGCCGGGAGTGCCCCAGGGCGGCCCGACCCAGACGCAGCGCGTGTGCGTGTCGGCGATGGCCTTGGTCAGGCTGGTGACGCTTTGCCAGGCCCAGGTCTTGGGGAAGGCGCTCTTGTCGTACGAGGCCATGGTGTCGCCGATGATGATCACCACCACGTCTGGTTTGTCGGCGGCGATCAGCGTGCTGATGGGCGTGGTGCTCGCATCGGCGCCGCGTATGACGGGCCGGCCCTTGCCGACGCGGTCCGCGCCGCAATCGACCTTCTTCTGCACCAGCCAGTCCTGCGCGCTGGCGCCGCAGGCTCCGATCGAATGGACCTTGGCGCCCTGCCGGGTCAGGTCGTCGTGCAGCGCATCGATTAGGCTGCCGGTGATGGTGAGGTGGCTTTCCCCCAGGATCAGAAGGCTCAGGCCCGCAAGGATGGAAAGAGACATGATCGGTCGTCCGTGTGTGATGCGGGGCCGCGGGGCGGCCGGAAGGTCATTGCTTGGCCAGGGCCTTGGCGATCGCGTCGCCCCACTGCTTGTAGCCGGCCGGCGTGAAGTGCTGGCCGTCCACCGTGGCCCATTGCCCGGGTTTGGAGAATTTCAGCGAGTCGATGTATTGGCAGGGTGGAACGTTCATTTCCAGGAACTTCGACATCAGTTGCACACGGGGATAGGTCTTGCCGTACTTGCCGCCTTCGCTGCCCCAAGCCGGGCCCACCCATGCGCACTTGGTGTTGGTGGCGCCAATGGCTTTGACCAGCGACGTCGTCTGTTGCCAGGCCCAGGTCTTAGGGAAGTCCGGCTTGGTGTAGCCGGCCATCGTGTCGCCGAAGACCAGAACGACCAGGTCGGGTTTTTCCTTGGCGATCAACTGCGAAATGGGTTCGGTCGCGGCGGCCTTGCCCTTGACAACGGCCTTTGCGCTGCCGATGCGCTCGGCGCCGCCGCAGGCGCCGGGTGTGGCGGCCAGCCACTCGGCGGGCGTCGAGCCGCACACGCCTATGGTATGCACGCTCTTTGCCCCCTGCCGGAGCAGGTCGTCATGTAGCGACCCGATCAGGTAGGTGGGGGTGGCCAAGTGGCTGTCGCCTATGATGAGGATCGTCAGGCCAGCGATCAGTGAAACCATTTCGTACTCCGGTGATACCTACAGCAGTAAGAGGTGATTCGGGTCATTCGCTCGCATAGGGTGAAGCGAAGGGAGGTACCGGCATAGGAACCGGTCCGGTTTGCGGTTCGAGAGCGTAACGCACATAGATGCCGCCCTTGTACTGCCGGTAATCGCGCGCGTTGTCGATGCTGAAGTTGCCCCCCAGGAACCACTTGGGTGCGAGCTGATATTCTGCCGCCAGCGCTAGTCCATAGCCGATGCCGGTCTTGCTCTGGCCCGCATAGCTGGCCTGGGAGCCGTAGGCAGCGGCGATGGCTTCGGCCTGGGCCTGGCGGGCCGGGTCAGAGAAGTAGTTCGCGGCATCCTGCTTGATGTGCTGTACGCCGATCGAGCCCTTGACCTGGTAGCTGAAGCGGCCCTGGCGCTGCGCCCATGCCAGTGGCACGCTGAGCGCGACGAAGCGCTGCGGACTGAAATAGCCGCCATTGCCCACTGTGTAATAGGCCAGGTTCTTGTCATAGCCGAAGAGGGTCAGATCCAGGCCCGAGGTCAGGCTGCGGTTGGGTTCTCGTATGAGTTGCATGTAGAAACCCGCACCGCCCGAGAGCCGGCTGTTCGACTGCACGTTGTGGCCGTTCAGGCTGTGCCAGCCCAGGCTGCCGTAGAAGCCGTAGCCATCGTAGTTCAGGCCGCCGCGCAGGCGTCCGCCCGTGGCCGTCACGCCGCCCCAGCTTTCGCCGGTCCGGCTGTCGCGCGTGCCCGCGTAGGAGAGCACCGTGTCCGTGACCGCGCGGCGCGAGGCTTCCACGCCATAGGACAGGCGCGGGCCGTCCTCGTTGGCGACTTCGCCGTCGAAGCGGGCGCCGCCCACGATGTTCTGGTAGCGGAAACCGAAAGGCGTGACACCCAGGTCCAGCTTCAGCCCCGACAACTGGTAACCCACCGCGACGCCCACGCCGCTGGCGTTCTGCGAGCCGGGTGCGCCGACGGCACCCTGTTGCTGGGCATTCGCGGCGGCGGGGCCGCCGCCGAACTGGCTGCTGGACGCGAAATCGCCGCCGACCGAGCCGGCGCGCAGGGTGACCGGGGTGGCCTGGACATAGGCGCGGCCGTCGCCGACGGGGAAGTCCACCGTGACCGGCGTTTCCACGTCCAGCATGCGGCCCATGCCGCCGGCGCCGTTGTGCTGGCGCATGGTCGTGCCGACGGTGATGGTCGCGCTGCGGGCCTGCTGGATCGCATCCAGTTCTTCTTCCAGCGTCTTGGGCGCAGCAGGTGCGGCCGAGGCCCTGGCCAGGTTGGCCTGCGAGCCGTCGGGCCGGCGGAAGGGGGACGGCGGCAGGGTGGGCGCGGGTTCGAGCCCGATCACCGGGTCGGGAATGGCGCCGGGGGAAGGCGGCGGGACGGTACCCGGAGGCGGCGCCGATACCGTGGCGACGAATGGTGCCTGCACGGTCGCGGATTCCAGGTCCGCGCGGACCGAGGAGACGACCGACGCGGGCTCCGCGCTGGACGAGGCGCGCGCTGCCGGGACGGGCGCGGCCAGCGCCGCGGGCGCCGGCGCGGCAGCGGCGCGTCCGCCGTCTCCGCGTGCCGCCGCGGCGTAGGTTGCGGGCGCGGTGACCTGGGTACCGAAGACGGGGCCGCCGTAGGAGACGGTCGTCGTGTCCGCCGGTGCCGCGCCCGCCACCCGCTGGGCCGGCGGATTGCTGCGGACCTGGCCGGGGAGGCTGGCGAAAGGATTGTCGTCGTTGACCCGGGGGGCCGGCGCCGCTGCCACCGTCTGCTGGGCCGCCGGAACCTTGGCCGCGGCTTGCGCGGCCAGGGCCGCCTTCAGGTATTCCGCGGCCTTGCCGCTCTTGCCCATGCTGTTGTAGACCCGGCCCACCGAGGCCAGCACGGTCGGGTTCCTGGGGTGCAGGCTGACGGCCTTGGCCAGCGCGGCCTCGGCGTAGTCGGTATTCCTGGCCTGCACCGCGGCCTGGGCGGCGGCGGTCAGCAGTTCGGCATTGTCGGGATCCTTCTCCAGCAGTTGCCGGTGCAGGGCCAGCGCCTTGGCGCCGTCGCCGGCCGCCGAGTACATGCGCGCCAGCGCCCCCACGACCAGCGGGTCGTTGGGATACTTCGCCAGCATCGGGGCCAGCACGTCGTAGGCGTCGGCGATGCGGCCGCGCTGGCGCAGCGCGTCGGCCTGGCGCACGGTGTAGAGTTTGCGAAGATCGTCGAAGCTGCGGGTCTGCCGATCGTTCAACGCCTGCGTCTGCAATTGCCGCAGGATGCCCGCGGCTTCCGCGTCCTGGTCGGTCTTGAGCAGCACGACCGTGTATTGCAGCAGCAGGTCGTTGTCGGGGGTGGACGTGCGGGCCATTGCCTGGCGCAGCATGCTCAAGGCATGCATGTTGTCGCCGGCGTCGATGTAGGCCGACGCGAGCGAGCCGATCAGTGCCGGGCTTTGCGCCACCTCGGGTTCGAGCTGCGCGAGGATGGCCTTGGCCTGCTCCGGCTTGCCGGCCCGGGCGAGCGTGACCGCCTGCGACACCTGGTACTGGGTCCAGGCGAGTTTCTGCAGGTCGATGACTTCCTTGGTCCGATTGCGAGCCGGGATCCTGTCCAGCGTCTTGAGCGCCGCGTCCCAGTCCTGGACTTCGGCGGACAACAGGGCGCTGGCCTGTAGCGCGCCGGGGTCGTCGGGGTTGGTCAGCAGCAGGCCGTCGACCACGCCCCGCGCTTCGGCGATGCTGCCCGTCTTCAGGTACAGGCGCGCCAGATCCAGGCGCAGCCAGGCATCGTCGGGATTGACGCGCAGGCCGTCTTCCAGCAGCCGTCGCGCGGCCGGGTAGTCGCCCCGTTCGCTGGCCTTGCGGGCATCGTTGCGTGCCTGGGTGGCGCGCAACTGGCCGACGCCGCCCAGCTTCTGCTGGTCGGCCGGGCTCAGTTGCGAGACCAGCCGCAGCGCTTCCTCCATGCGGTCGGTCTGCGCCAGCACGTTCACCAGGCCCTGCAGCGCGGCAAGGTTGTCCTTGTCGCGCGCCAGCACACCGCGGAAGATTTTCTCCGCCTGGGAGTATTGGCCGCGCTCGGCCAGCACGCCGCCCAGCGCGACTTCGGCCGTCCGGTCGTTCTGCGACAGTTTGACGGCCTGTTCCAGTTGCTGCTGTGCCTTTTCCAGTTCGCCGGCTTCGCGGGCGCGTTCGGCGCTGGCGTTGAGCGACCAGTACCGGGCGACGCCCAGCACCTGTTGCCAACCGCCGCGCGAGCGCGGTTGCCGCGTGGCGCGCGTGAGGAATTCCACGGCCTCGTCGGGGCGGTCCTGCTTGAGGCGCAGCACGCCCATGCCGCCCAGCGCATCAGCGTGATTGGGGTTGGCCTGGAGCAGGGCGGACAGGTTCGCCTCCGCGCTGGTGAGGTCGCCGCTTTCCAGCTCCTTGAACGCGCGGTTCAACTGAGCATCCTGAGGAGACACCGCCGCGGGCTGGGCCGCGGCGGTCCTGGTAGGCTTGCGCGTACGGCTGTATTGCTGGCGGATCTCGGTGTCATCGGGGTGCGCCTTCAGATAGGCCTCGAACAGTGGCGCCTCGGCGGGGCGGGGATCGCCGTACCAGGTCAACGCCGCCCGCCAGCTTTCGTCGGCGTCGCCGCCGACGTCCTGGCGCGACGACAGCCTGGCCAGGCGGCGGATGCCCTCGGCCCGGGTGCTTTCCTTGCGGGTCAGCAGCTTGGCCAGCGCGAGCGAGACCTGGACGTTGTCGGGGCTTTCGCGTTGTAGCCGTTCCAGGCCCTGGCGCGCCTCGTCCCAGCCGTCGTTGGTGTAGCCGAGGTAGCCGTAGTATTCCAGCGCGATGCGGCCTTGCGGGGCCTTGCCGCCGAACACGGACCTGTACTGGGCCACGGCCTTGTCGAGTTCGCCGGAGCTGGCCAGCAAACGGGCCTGTTCGAGTGCCTTCGGATTGTCGCCAGCGCGCAGGGTGATCTCCTGCTCCAGCCGCACCGCATCGACTTCAGCCGTCCCCAGCGCGCGCAGCTGCGCCAGGTACTCCCGTGCGCGCGCGGGCCGGTTGGCCTTCAGTTCGAGCAGGCCCAGGTTGTACAGCGCCTCGGTGTTCTTGGGATCCGCCTGCAGCAGGCGCCCCCAGGCTTCGGCGGCGCGCGCGTCGTTGTTGCGGGCCTGCCAGTAGCGGCCCTGTTCGAGCAGCGACGTGGTCGTGGCCGAAGGCGTCTGCGCGGGGGCTGCCGGCGGGGTCTGCGCGTTCAGGCTGGGGGAAATGGCCAGGGCGGCCAGCAGGCCGGCCGTCAGAAAACCACCTCCAGCGCGGCCCGGGCTTGGGGCGGCCCGGCGCCGGGGCGCTAGCGAGCGACGGTGGGCGGACATGTTTTCTCCCAGGATAGTTGCACTTGTCCAGTGCTTAGGAATCGATAGCGTTCTTCGGCCCAGCCCAATCCAAACAGGCTGAGCACGACGTCGTAGTAGGGGGGCTGGCGGCCCGGACCTGCCGTGCGCAGGCTTTCGTCCAGCAGGGCCTGGGCGCGGCGCCGCTGCAGGTCGGCCAGCCAGGGCTGTTTCTTGGCCGTGAAGTAGGGCACCAGCGCCGACGAAAAGCCGAACGGTCCGGTGCCTTCGGTCTGGCCCGTCATGGCGCGTACGCGTTCAGGTGGCGTGCCGGCGCTCGCGGTCGAGGCGGCCATGCCGCGCAGGGCTTGCAGCATGGGGTCGGCCAGCGGATCGCTGGTGGGGGCCATGCCGGCCCACAGGTAGGTACGGATGGCGTCGTAGCTGCCCAGGTCGCCCTTGGTGGGGTCGACCACGAACAGGCCGCTGGCGGGCGAAGCGCCGCGATAGGCGACCCAGTCGGCCACGTAGCCCTTGGGGCTGACGGCGGCCAGCAAGGCCGCGGTGTTGTCGGCGATCCGGGCCCAGGGACCCGACGGCGAAACCGTGGCCAGCCGGCGCAGCAGCGGCAGCGGCAGGTAGCTGGGGTTGATCTGCCAGAGCGAGTCCGGCCGCGCGAAGCTGCTGCGGCCGGGAAGCAGCATGGGTCCGAGGCCCGGCAGCTCGACGGTCTCCTCGGCCTCGATGCGGGCCACGAGGGCGCGCGCGTCGCGCAGGTAGTCGTCGCGGCGCCATCTCTCGCCGGCCTCGAACAGCGCATACGCGAACCACAGGTCGGCATCCGAGGCGGAGTTGTCGTCCAGCACGCCCCAGGTGCCGTCTTCGCGCTTGCCCCAGTACCACGCGGGCAGCCGGGCGCCGATGTCGCCGCCGGCCAGGTTGTCGACGGCCCAGCGCCACATCCTGTCGAAGGCGGCCGCATCGTTGGCGACCAGGGCGAAGAACATGCCGTAGGATTGCCCTTCGGACGAGGAGTGCAGGCGCGGTGTGCTGGCGTCCAGCACCCGGCCGTCGGGCTGGATGAAGTGCGTCCCGAATGCCTGCCACAGCGGCCACGCGGGCGTGCACGCGTCCGGGCCGGCGGCCGCGCGGACGGCCGCCGGCCCGGCCAGCGCGAACGACAGCGCCGACGCCATGGCGGCCAGGCGCCATGGCAGCCGCCCGATGGCTGGGTGCGTCTTCATCTGGCCACCGGCGTCGCTCAGGCGTTCAGGCGGCGGGCCGCCCGGGCGCGAAGCGCGATGTAGACCAGGAGGCCCAGCAGCGCGATGCCGAACACGGCAAGCAGCAGCAGGATCCAGGGTTGGCGGGCGGCGTACCACTGGATGCTCTTGAAGAAACCCAGCGATCCCACGTAGTAGGTCGGGCCCGAGACCAGCGAGTCGACCTGCTTGCCGCGCACGACGGACACGCTGCCCTGGATGAACTCGGTCCGGTCTTCGCCGATCAGCGCATCCACGGCTTCGGCCAGGCCTTCGGGGCGGGTGGCCGAGATCGCGACCACGCTGCGGCCGCTGCGCAGCGGCGATTCGAAGCCCGCGAATACCACGCTGGCGCCATCGGTCGTGAAGGACAGCGAATTGCGGGCCTTGCCCGTGTCCTCGCGCGGATTGGGAACGACCCAGTTCCAGGCCTGGTAGACCCAGTCCGACAGGCTGAAGCGGCGGCCGCCCTCGGCCAGCGAGACGGGCAGCTGGCTGCTCCATTGCTTGAGCAGGGGCTGGTTGTCGCCCGATGCGATCACCAGCAGGTCCTTGTCGGCCAGGCCCGAAACCTGCTCGGCGCGCGCGACCGTGACGTTCAGCGCGGGATAGCCGGTCGATTCCGACAGGCGGCCCAGCACGCCCAGGTAGGTGCTGTACTCGGCGGTGCCGGCGCTGTCCGGAAGAATGATCGCGGTCTGCGACAGGTCCGCCATCCGGGTGAACGGGAAGCCGCTGTTGTGGAACACGGCCAGGTCGGGCAGGGCGATATAGTGCTTGAAGCCGGAGATGTCGATGGTCGAATCCGGTTCGATCGCGCCGCGGACGTTGTCGATGATCACGTCACGGCACTGGCCTTCCTTGATGTAGTCGTACTGGTAGCGGAACTGCAGCCGCGAGCGCGGCGGCATCAGCTGCAGCGGCAGCTCCATCTGCGCCCGCACGGGAATGCTGCTGTCCGTCTGGAGCTTGGCCAGCAGGCCTTCGCCGCCGTTCAGGCGTTCGATCGACGGCAGCGGGAACGACTTCACCAGTTGGTCGTTCACGCCCAGGGTCATGGTCGAGCTGGTCGACAGTTGCTGGGGCGTGTAGCGATACCGCAGGTCCAGTGGAATGCCGCTCTCGCGCCAGCCGAACAGATCGGGCGGCAGGCGCAGGTCGACCGGAATGGTGGGAGGCGCGAAGCCCGAGACGTTCAGGCTGGCGGGCGGCACCAGTTCGCCGAACTTGACCGGACGATCGCTGCGCAGCCAGTTGGGCGCGTCATAGGGCTTGCGCGGTTCGAGTTCCGCCAGTTGCGTGATGACCGCGCGCTGGCCGGTCAGCGCCTTGCTGCCCGTGACCACGGCCTGGGCGGCCCGCTTGAGTTCCTTGGCATCGCGGCCACCCAGCACCAGCAGCTTGCCGTACATGTCGTTGGGGTTGGGGACCAGGGTGACACTCGGCCCGCTGGGGGCGGGCAGGTCGAGCCCGCCCGAGCGCAGCTCGCCCGTGGTCAGCAGGATGGCGTTGCCCTTGGTGGGCAGCTGGTTGACGGCGGTCGGGAAGCGCGCGCCGCGGTAGCTCGCCAGCGCTCCGAACCACGACGACAGGATGCCGGCCGCCTCCAGGGTGGTGTTGTCCGGCGCGGCGGCGAACACGAAGGGCAGCGTCAGCGGCCGGCTGTCGCGCCGGTCGAAGAAGGGCAGGGGCAGGATGGACAGGTCGTTGGCCAGCACCAGCGGCGTGACCGTGAGCTCCAGCGTGCTGCGGTTGCTGACGTTGGCCCACAGGCTGGAGTGCAGGGGATCCTCGCACTCCATCGTGTAGTGGCCAATGAGCTGCACGTTCAGGTTGTTGAATTGCGTGATGAGCTGCGAAGGCAGGTCGACCACGGTTTCCTTGGGCTCGCCCGCGCTTTCCTTGGGCACCGGCACCGAGGCCGCGACTTCGCCATTGACCAGCACGTTGATGTGCGACAGGTCGGCCAGCAGCGCGGGCGAATAGGTGTAGCGCAGGCGCAGCCGCGCCGAGGACACGACCTCGTCGGCGCGGATGTCGAAGGGCAGGCTGAAGCTGCCTTCCACGCCGCGGATCACCATGGGCGCGCCCGCGCCGAGCTGCTTGAGCGTGACGCCATAGGTACGGCCGCCCGACACCAGTTGCTCGGGCTTGGCGGGGGACTCGCCGCCGGCCGGAGCCGGCTGGGTGGCGGCCTGCAGCGGCAGCGAGTTCAGCAGCAGCGCGGCGGCCAGCATCGCCGAGAGCGGCCTGGCGGACAATGCGTAGGCGCGCTTGCGGGGAAGATTTCTGGTTGTTGTCATCGATTCTTCATCCTGGTTTGGATAGGACGGGCTTGCAGGCGGGCGCGCACGGCCTGGCCTCCGTGTAGGGCGAGTTGCTTCATGCCGAGCACGCCGATGCGCACGACCTCGCGCAGGCCGACCAGCGGCGCGTCGGGCGTGTTCTGGCCCCAGTTCTCGGCCCAGGTGTCGGCGCGCGCGAAGGTCATCTCGGCCATTTCCACCTGCTGTTGCAGCGTCAGCGATTCGAAGCGCAGGCCCAGGTGGTGGTCGGTCGAGAACACGATGGTGGCGGGAAAGACCCGCTGCTCGGTGCCGCGGAACAGGGCCACGTGCAGTTCCTGCCCGATCTCCAGCCGTTCCAGTTCCGGCGGCAGCTGGATGCCCAGGCCGGTCGCGGAATAGTCGGTGGTGCTGCACGCCACGGTCTTGCCGTTCGGCAGGCGCAGCATGGCCGGGATCTGCGCGGCGACGCGGGGCTGCGAGCGGAACTGCCGCTCCTCGCGGGCGACGGCGATGCTCGCGCTGGTGATGATGATGTTGTAGAGGGTCCAGAGCAGGTTGATCGCCAGGGTGAACAGGCCGCCCGAGTCATAGTCGACGACGGCCAGCGAGATCAGGCCGGCGATCAGGCCGGCGATGTTCAGGGCCAGCAGCACGAGGTAGGGCTTGGCCATGTCCCAGTCGAACCACGCCTGGCCCTGGGCGCCGCCCTTGGCCGTGACGTTGAACTTGCCCAGCCTGGGGTTGATCAGGGCCAGCAGTGCCGGCCGCATGATGTACCAGGCCAGTACCGATTCGTAGACCTCGTTCCAGAACGAGTGGCGGAAGCGCCCCTGCATCCGCGAGCTGGTCAGGTTGGCGTGGATCAGGTGGGGGAAGGCATACAGCGTGATCATCAGCGCCGATGCCTGGAACACGTGTGCGCCGAAGAACAGGAAGGCCAGCGGCGCGGTCAGGAACACCAGGCGCGGCAGGCCGTAGAAGAAGTGCAGCATGGCGTTCAGGTAGCACATGCGCTGGCTCAGGCTCAGGCCCTTGCCGAACAGCGGGTTGTCGACCCGGAATATCTGCGCCATGCCGCGCGCCCAGCGCACGCGCTGGCCGATGTGGCGGGACAGGTTTTCCGTCGCCAGGCCGGCCGCCTGCGGGACGGCCAGGTAGGCCGTGTTGTAGCCCGCGCGGTTCAGCTTGAGGGCGGTGTGGGCGTCCTCGGTCACCGTCTCGGTGGCGATGCCGCCCACTTCCTCGAGCT
This sequence comes from Pigmentiphaga sp. GD03639, assembly GCF_029845405.1. Classification (NCBI taxonomy): domain Bacteria; kingdom Pseudomonadati; phylum Pseudomonadota; class Betaproteobacteria; order Burkholderiales; family Alcaligenaceae; genus Pigmentiphaga; species Pigmentiphaga sp. GD03639. Next base: position 61,553 of record NZ_JAOCLR010000005.1, on the reverse strand, counting down.
GGCTGCGGCGCAGGACCGCGCACGAACCGCAGAAGAACGCCGCGTTCCAGAGGTCGTTGCCGTCCTGGACCAGGCCGTAGAACAGCTCGCCCTCGTTGGGCACCGCGCGGAAGGTATGCAGGTTCTTCTCGAACGGATCGGCCGAGAAGAAATAGTGGGGCGTCTGCAGCATCGCCAGCTTCGGATCCTTCAGGAACCAGCCTATGCAGATCTGCAGGAAGGAGCGGGTGGGGATGTGGTCGCAGTCGAACACGGCCACGTACTCGCTGCTGGTCAGCTCCAGCGCCGCGTTCAGGTTGCCGGCCTTGGCCGATTCGTTGTTGCTGCGCGCGATGTAGCCCACGCCCAGCTCGGAACAGAAGTCCTGGAATTCCTTGCGGCGGCCGTCGTCCAGCACGAAGATGTGCAGGCGGTCGGCCGGCCAGTCCAGCGAGACGGCGGTCAGCACCGACTGCTTCACCACGTCCAGCGGCTCGTTGTAGGTCGGGATCAGGATATCCACCGACGGCCAGGTCGCCGGATCGGCGGGCATCGCGGCCGGCAGCCGGCGCAGCGGCCAGATGGTTTGCAGATAGCCCAGCAGCAGTACCGACAGGGCATAGATCTCGGCCAGCAGCAGGCCGTAGCCGAAGGCGATGTCCAGCCAGCTCTGGAAATCCAGCGTCGAGGTCAGCCGCCAGTACATGTAGCGCAACGACATCGTCGCAGACAGCAGCACCATCAACACCGTCGGCAGGCGCCCCGCGACGTTGCGCAATACCAGCGCGGCCACCAGGGCCACCAGGGACAGCAGCAGTTGCGGCAGCGCTTCCAGCGGGGCGGTGATGACGACGGCCAGGCTGAAGCAGGCCACGGCGGCCAGCACGATCCGGACAAGCGGGTGGCTCCACAGCGGCAGCGCCGCCAGGCGGTCGGCGCGGGCGTCTGCCGGTGCCTGGCGGGAGGTGGGAACGGCTGGCGGCAGCGGACTCACGCGATTCTCCTTCGGGTCTGGCTCGGCTTCATGGATCAGTTCCTGAGCAGGCGCCGGAACAGCGCGGGCATGGCCTGGGGATCCGGCCGGCCGTCGTCGGCGTAGCCGCGCAGGCGTGCGAAGATCCCCGCGATCGGTTCGTCCGCGAAGGCCGGCAATGACGGAACCGGAGGCGGCGCGGCGGTCTGCGCGAGGGCGGGTTGGCCGGCGTCCGGACCGGCGGCCGGCTCCTGCGCCACGGATGCCTCATCGGCGGCGTGGAAGCGGGTGGGCGGGACGTACACGGTGGGCGGCTCCGCCGCCTGGTCGTCCGCGGCGCTGCCCACGGCTGGCACCGCGCGGCGCTGGGCCAGGGCGGGCCAGCGGCTCACGGGCGGCAGGGCCGACGGCGTGGCGGGCTGGAGCGTATCCTCCGCCTCGGGATGGTTGGTCGTATCCATGGCCACCTCAGGCCGCTGCGGGCGATCCCAGGCGCAAGCCTATGCCGCCGATGCTGTCGAAGTCGGAAACCTGCGAGACGCGCAGCCTGTCGCCGGCGCCCAGTTGCTCGAACCACTGCTGGTAGACACCCTCCAGGAACGAGGGCGTCCAGGCCAGGGCTTCACGTCCCAGCGCGGCCTCGAGGGGGGCGCAATAGTGCTGCAGGTGCAGATGATCGGTTTCGTCCGTGATCTCGACCCAGCCCCAGTCCAGGCGCGTCCAGATCTGGCTCATGGCCAGCTGGATGTCGTCCAGCGTGGTGCAGGCCGGCACGGGCAATTCACGCCCGAAGCGCCCGCCCACGCGGCGCATGAAGGTGCGCAATTCGGCGGCCGAGAATTTCTCGGCCAGTTCCTGCGCGGTCGATAGCAGGAAGATCTTCCACTGCACCGCGCACTGGCGGCCGGAAAGATAGCTGATGACGGAAGAAGTGGCGTCCATGGATGGTCCTTGTCTCGGATGATCGATGCGTTCGCGCGTGCCAAAGCACGGCGATTCCGGACGCGGATGCGGCGGAATGCGGGAGAACGCGAGTACGGGTGATGTGTCCCCCGAAGAGGGGATGGGACAAGGGCCTATTCGGCCGAAGAGAGTCTCTTCATGGGGTCTGCGCCCATTCTGGCAAGGCGGAGCTACGTGTTTCCGGCACGTATTCTTGAAGCATGACCTTGCGTCTGAGTGCCGTGGCCCGAGAGGAAAAAACCACGGGTAGGCGGGCAAAATTTATCCCACCGGGCAGCTGTGACGCAATATTTCATTGCGAGTGTTTATTTTTGAAAAACAAGCACTTAGCGGAATATATGTGTGCTGCGCAATTATCTGGTTACAAGAATTTGGCCATTTCCGATCATTGATATCGGACAAATAGGGTAGACGGGCGCCATGGATTAGGGTTAATCGGAAATTCGATCACAGGCCATGGCGGCCTCTGACTGCAAGACGGCCGGCTTCCATTTCTATGCGTTATGCGCAAAAAAAAGTTGACGCAAAACGGCGGTGTTGTTGCGCTGTGTTTACCATTCTGAACGGATGCCAGGCTTACCGCGCGTCGTGAAAAGATAGTTCCATAGCTACGCGCTCGCCCTGATGCACGCGGCTGATGCCGTGCTTCAGGTGGATCCGGTAGGGGCCACCCGAACCCCGGGGCGGCCCGCGTGGCCGCTGTCTGCCGAGCCAGGTCGCGTGCCGCCTCCGGGTCCAGCAGGCCCGGCAGCAGCGCATGGCCGTCCTGGTCCAGCCGTTCGGCGATGCCGGCCCAGTCCAGGCGGTCGATGGCGTGATGGATGCATGCATGCGAGCGCCCCTGGTCAGAACCCGGAAAGCGCCGCGGTTTCCATGGTGGCGGACTGTGGGGAGATCGCCTTCTCGTGTTCCAGCAGCCAGCGCTTGCGGGGCAGGCCCCAGGCATAGCCCTTGAGATCGCCGCTGCTGGCGATGACCCGATGGCACGGCACGATGATGGCGATGGGATTGGAGCCGTTGGCCGCACCGATCGCGATGGCCGCGCGCGGATCGTCGAAGCCCAGTTCGCGGGCCAGCTTGCCATAGCTCGTGGTGGTGCCGGCCGGGATGCCACGCAGCGCGGCCCAGACCCGGCGTTGCAGCGGCGAGCCGGCCGTCTCCGTCGGCAGGGCGTCGAGCGCGTCCAGCGTACCCGCGAAGTACCGGGCCAGGGCCCGCGCGATTCCGGCGGGCGGGGGGGCTTCGGCCAGCTCGACACGGCCGTAGTGTTCGCGCAAGCCTCGATGCAGGTACGCCTCGTGGTCGGCGAAGTCCAGCGCGCGCACGACCTGCCGCGCGTCCGTGACGAGCAGCATGCCGCCCATGGGCGACTCGATGCGGCTCAGCAAAAACAGGGTAGAGGGGGTGTTCATGGCGCATCACTCGCTTCGCTGAAGGCGAGGCCAGTGTAGGAACCCGGGCGCGGCCCGGCACTCCGCTCCTTGCGGTCGAATTCGCGGGATGGCCAGGCGCCGTCAATCCGGGTGGGGATTCGGGCGACGACGGCTGAACCGCTGTTCGGTGACTCTCGCCCCCCATTGTTCGCCTTCCGATTCCTCGACCAGGCGAAAGCCGAACGATTCGTACAAATGGCGCGCCGCGTCCAGGCCCTTGAACGTCCACAGACAGGTCTCCTGGAAACGGTCGTCCACGAACCGCATCGCGCGCGACATCAGCTCCCGTCCGACGCCCGTGCCGCGCAGCGCATCGTCGACGATGAACCATCGCAGATGGGCGATGCCCGACGCCGGATTGCCGTCCATGGCCAGGGAGGCCAGGGTGCGGCGGTTTTCCACGTAGAGCCACAAGGCCTTGCCGTCGGCGGGCAGCGCCTCGGCAAAAGTGGCCAGTTCCGTGGCCACCTTCTTTTCGAAGAAGGCGCCAAAGCCCCAGTTTTCCGAATAGAAGCGGGCGTGCAGGCTGGCGATGTCGCCGACGCAGCCAGGGCGGTAGCCCTCATGGATGCCGGCGGAGGGCTCGCGGGCCGTGGCTGCGGAGTCGGCGCCTTCGGCCAGGGCCTGCGCATACTGGGCCAGCGCGTGGACGAGCGCCCGCTGATCGGCGGGAACGATACGCCGCAGCGCGTTCGACACCTGGGCCGTGGCGTATCGATCGATCTTTTTCCGCAGGGCGTGTCCTGCAGGGGTCAGGTGAAGCGCGAACGAACGTCCGTCACCCGCCGCAGCCTGCCGCTTGAGCAGGCCGTCGGCTTGCAGCCTGGCAAGCTGCCGGCTCGTGTTCGACTTGTCCAGCTTCAGGAGACGGCCGAGGTCCTTCGCATTGATGCCGGGCGCCGCCCCGATCTCCAGAATGGCATGGACCGCCGACGGCGCAAGATCCGTATCCGCCAGCGTCGCCCGCATGAAGCCGAACTCGCGGACCAGTTTGCGGGAGAGTCCGCGAAGTTCCTGGACGAGCGAGTCGGGGGCGTGGGACAAAGCCGGCATGGGATCCACGGGTACCTGGTTCGAGGTTGCGCATCGCAACCAATGTAGTTGCGAAGCGCAACTCGGTCAAGGGGCTGCTTGGCGCAGGCAATAAAAAACCCGCTAGCCAGGCGCTTGCGGGGTTTCGGCATCGTCCCAGGGATGGGAATCACTTCGAGTTGAACTTGCCCTCGAGGGTATATTTCCGTTTCGGGATCTTCTCGCGCGCCTCGTTGTTGGATCCTGAAACGAAGATGACGTTGATGGAGTCGACGGGCTCCAGGTGGATCGGATACACGTCGCCGACTTCGCTGCTGTCGGTCGCTTCGACGATGATGGCCTGGGCGAGGCCGGAATAGCCCCCGCTCTGTTTCATGACCAGCTTGTAGCTGAGTCGATTCCGGTCCTCGTCGAAGCCCGAGGATAGCCAGAGCGGCTCCGGGATCTGGTAGTTCCGGTGGGTGATCAGCTCGATGATCGTGCTTGGGGTGCAATCGTTGACGGCCACCGGTTCGCCCTTGAACCGGGCCGTGTCGATGCGCACCGTGAACTTGCGGTTGCCCCCGTCGTCGCGATTGACGAACGAGCAATACGTCGCGCCGGACGCGGCGCCGCAAAATAGCGTGGCCGCCCCGAGCAGGGCGAGCCGGGCCAGGCGGCGATGGAAGATCCTGTTGTCCGAGTCCATGGCGGAGCGGTCCTTGCCAAGTGTGTATGCACGCCCATGGTATGAACCGCTATTCGGCGAGTCATCCTCCAAATGCGGTATTACCCGCCGAAACGAAAAAACCCGCGAGCACAAACGCTCGCGGGTTTCGAAGCAGCGTCCCGGGCGGGCCCGGGACCGGCGGCGGGGCTTCTTAGAAGTCCATGCCACCCATGCCGCCCATGCCACCCATGCCGCCGGGGGCGGGAGCAGCGGGCTTGTCTTCGACCAGCTCGACCACGGTGGCTTCCGTCGTCAGCAGCAGCGAAGCGACCGAGGCGGCGTTCTGCAGGGCGGTGCGGGTGACCTTGGTGGGGTCCAGCACGCCGGCTTCGACCATGTCGCCGTATTCGCCGGTGGCGGCGTTGTAGCCGTAGTTGCCCTTGCCGTTCAGCACGTTGTTGACGATGACGCTGGGCTCGTCGCCGGCGTTGGCGACGATGGTGCGCAGCGGCTCTTCAATGGCGCGCAGGACGATCTTGATGCCGGCGTCCTGGTCGGCGTTGGCACCCTTGGTGTCCTTGATGGCTTGCTTGGCGCGCAGCAGGGCCACGCCGCCGCCGGGCACCACGCCTTCTTCCACCGCGGCACGCGTGGCGTGCAGGGCGTCTTCGACGCGAGCCTTCTTTTCCTTCATTTCGACTTCGGTGGCAGCGCCGACCTTGATCACGGCAACACCGCCGGCCAGCTTGGCCACGCGCTCTTGCAGCTTCTCACGGTCGTAGTCCGAGGTCGCTTCTTCGATCTGGGTGCGGATCTGCTTGACGCGGGCCTCGATGGCCTTGCTGTCGCCGGCGCCGTCGATGATCGTGGTGTTTTCCTTGGCCACTTCGATGCGCTTGGCCTGGCCCAGCTCTTGCAGGGTGGCCTTTTCCAGCGACAGGCCGGTCTCTTCCGAGATCACGGTGCCGCCGGTCAGGATGGCGATGTCTTCCAGCATGGCCTTGCGGCGGTCGCCGAAGCCCGGAGCCTTGACGGCGGTGGTCTTCAGGATGCCACGGATGTTGTTGACCACCAGGGTGGCCAGGGCTTCGCCGTCGACGTCTTCAGCGATGATCAGCAGCGGGCGGCTGGCCTTGGCGACTTGCTCCAGCACGGGCAGCAGTTCGCGGATGTTGCTGATCTTCTTGTCGTGGATCAGGACGAAGGGATCGTCCAGGGCCGCGACTTGCTTGTCGGGGTTGTTGATGAAGTAGGGCGACAGGTAGCCGCGGTCGAACTGCATGCCTTCGACGACGTCCAGTTCGTTTTCCAGCGACTTGCCGTCTTCGACGGTGATGACGCCTTCCTTGCCCACTTTTTCCATCGCGTCGGCGATGATCTGGCCGATCGACGAATCGCTGTTGGCCGAGATCGAGCCGACCTGGGCGATTTCCTTGCTCGACGAGCAGGGCTTGCTGATCTTCTTCAGCTCTTCGATGGCGGCGGCGACGGCCTTGTCGATGCCGCGCTTCAGGTCCATCGGGTTCAGGCCGGCGGTCACGTACTTCTGGCCTTCGTGCACGATGGCCTGGGCCAGCACGGTGGCGGTGGTGGTGCCGTCACCGGCGTTGTCGCTGGTCTTGGAAGCCACTTCCTTGACGAGCTGGGCGCCCAGATTCTCGAACTTGTCCTTCAGTTCGATTTCCTTGGCGACGGACACGCCGTCCTTGGTGACGGTGGGGGCGCCGAAGGAGCGCTCCAGGACCACGTTGCGGCCCTTGGGACCGAGGGTGACCTTGACGGCGTTGGCGAGGACGTTCACGCCACGGACGACGCGGGCGCGGGCGTCATCACCGAACTGGACTTGTTTGGCAGCCATTTACGAAATTCCTTGGATGATGGTGTTGAATGCCGGGGGATCGGACAGCGGGCCGCGAGGGCTTACTGGATCACCGCCAGGATTTCTTCTTCGCGGATGACGAGCAGTTCGTCGCCGTCGACCTTCACGGCCTGGCCGGCGTACTTGCCGAACAGGACCTTGTCGCCGACCTTGACGTCGACCGGCAGCACCTTGCCGTCCTCGGTCTTCTTGCCCGGGCCGACGGCCAGCACTTCACCCTGGTCGGGCTTTTCGGCAGCGCTGTCGGGAATGACGATGCCGGACGCGGTTTTACGCTCGTTGTCCAGGCGCTTGACGATCACGCGATCGTGCAGGGGACGGAGGGCCATACAAACTCCTGATGTTCGAAGTTGACGTCTATTTGTCAGAAAAAGAGGCTGGAAAGCCGTTATTCGGCCGGTGCCGCGTCGAAACGCGGCGCTTGAGCCTGTTGCCGGAGGCCGGGACGCTGCCCAGGCAGCGTTGTTAGCACTCTATGCAATCGAGTGCTAATTATAGGGATGGGACAGGGGGCTTTCAAGGGGCAGGGTATACGGGACAGCCCTAGCCCGGTCCTTCTTGTCATATAGACAGCGCGGTCCGATGGGCCGCCCCCCAGGCACGGCTCAGGCGCCGCTGCGCGAGGTCATGCGCGTGGCGGCCGCCAGGAAGCGCGAGAACCAGGATTGCTGGACGGGATGGACGACCGCGCGCAGCGCGCGGCTGTAGTCCAGCGTCAGGCCGGGGGTCCAGGCCATGACCTGGGCGCGCTGGCGCACCTGCGCGGCAATCCACAATTCGGGCATCAGCAGGGTGCGCAGCACCTGCCGCACGCTGCGGCTGCGGTCGTCCAGCACGCCGTCCAGGGCGGACTCCAGCGCGTACGAGACCGAACTGGAGCAGTTGCGCCGCGTGAGGTTATAGATTTCCTGGTCGCGGTAGCGCTGCCAGAAGGCCTGGAGTTTCCCGTAGTCGTACCGCTCGAACCTGACCTGCCAGTTCGACGGACACCAGGCCTTGGACTCGGTCGCGTAGTCGGGCTGGAACTTGCCCGGCACGTCGTTTTCCTTGACCGCCTTCAATACGTTGAAGAACTCGGAGGGCGAGCGGTCGATGTCGACCGCGGGATACAGGCTGATGTAGGTCGACGGCGGCACTTCCATGGCGGCATGTCCGGTCGATATCACGCCCTGCACGTCGACGGCGGCGATGTAGCGGTTGAATACCGGCCGCGACACGGTCTTGTCCTTGGCCGAGCCTTCGGGGGTCCAGACGTGGACGGTCAAGGGGCCCGCCGGCGCCGGCTGCCGGGCAGGCGGCGGGCTGGCGCCGGCCCCGCGCAGGTCGGCCGGCGCCAGCAGGTCGAACATGGATGACTGCTCGCTCAGCTTGCGGGCGCGGGCGGCCACCCGCATGGTGTTGATGCCGGCGACCAGCATGGTGACGCCGATGAAGTAGGAGACCGTGCCGGCGTAGTGGGTGGGATAGGGCTGGAACAGGAACAGGCCGAACAGGACCTGGGCGCAGCCGCCCAGCACGGACAGGCGCCAGCGGTCGTAGCGCAGCACCCAGGCCGAGGCGATCTGGAACACGCCCAGCACGAAGTAGGCCAGGCCCAGGATGATGGCCAGCAGCAGGTTGCTGATGGAGCCGCCGGCCAGGATCAGCAGCGCGACCAGCAGGAAGATGCCGCCCTTGAAGGCCAGCACGGCCTTCTGGGCGCCCATGCCGCTGCCGGCGACCGTCAGCGTGACCAGGCTTTCCACCAGCAGCAGCGCGCCGAAGAGCGTCAGCGGGAAGTAGCGCGCGCCGTCCACGCCGTCCAGGGTGATGACCACGCCCAGGGCGGCCCAGGCGAAGCCGATCAGTAGCAGCAGGTGGATGTTCCTGCGGACGAAGCCGGCGCCGAACAGAAGCAGGGCAAGCTGGATCATGGTTTCCCTTATGCGCCGTGGTGCGGGGTGGGCAGCCGCCAGCTGCCGATGATGAAAGCGCCGTCGGGCCCCATCATGGCCCCCCGGTTCAGGTCGACGACCGTCGTCCACTGATCGGGCGCGGTCGCCAGGCGGAAGGGGAAGGGGCGCTCCAGCCCCGGCGTCCCGTCGGCGGCGCGCAGGCGGTCCCGCAAGCCCTGGCGGTCGTCCGGATGGACCTGCCGCAGCACTTCATCCAGGGTCCCGGGGCCGGGGCGGGCGTCGGGCGGCGCGTCCCAGACGATGGTGCCGGAGGCGAGATCCAGCCGGTACAGGGTCTCGCGGCCGCCGGTGCCGTCCGCGCCGGCCGTGCGCGGGCGCCGGATGCCACGGGTCAGCACCCGCACGAAGACCTGCAGCATGGCGACCGACACGAGATAGCACTGGGCAAGCAGCAGGGGCTCGCCCGGCAGGAAGCCGCGCAGGAAGAAAGGGCCGCGCCCGGCGTTGGAGTGATAGATGACGATGGCCGCCATGGTCAGCACGGCCAGCGAACCCATGCGGTTGCCGCCGCTGAGCGTGGCCACGGTGGCCAGCGCCAGCGGAATGCAGGCCAGTCCCAGCAGCAGCGGCGCCTCGGACATGGACGGGCGGTGCACGCCGAACACGTACCAGGTCATGGCCGCCAGCAGCAGCCACGCGGCAATGCCCACGGTACGGCCGATGGGACCCGGCGGCGCCTCGATCGTGCGAAAGCCCATGAATCCCATCAGCACCGAGACGCCGAACAGCACGCCGGTCACGGTGGCGGCCCACCATATCCACGCCAGGTCGGAGACGGCTTCCCACAGGACTTCGTGCTTGATCAGCGCCAGTCCCGCGCTGCCGCAAACCGCGGCGACGGCGCTGACCACGAAGGTGACGGCCACCCATCCGAGCACCGCGTGCAAGTCGTCCCGCCCCTGCGCATAGCGCTGCGACAGCCAGGCGATGCCGAGCGTGGAGGCGAGCGACAGGCCGGCGAGCCAGGCCGAGGGGATGAGGGGATGGCCGGTCAGTGCGGACAGCGCCAGGTCGGCGGCGAACAGCGCGGCGGTCAGGGCCGCCCAGGCCGCGCGCGGCATGGCGAAGAAGGCGGCGACAGCGACGCCGGCGGGGAACCAGACGAAGGACACCTGGGTGACGGGATCGTCCAGGGCGAACGACAGATAGGCGCAGGCCACGTAGAGCGCGGCCCAGAGCGCGATGCGTCCAAGCAAGCTGGCAAAAGACATGGCGGTTCCCGGTGGTTGTTCTTGTGGCCGTCGAAGCGGCTCTGCCCAGGCGAAAGTATAAGGACAAACGATGACACGGCCGCTTAGCGGCCGGTATTTTCCACCTTCTGCAATTCATGGTTGCCGGCCAGCGGCCCCTGGGGACGCGTGCCGTCCATGTAGAGCTGGATGAGCCGTCCCTCGGCCACGAAGTACTGCCTGCCGCCCGCGGCCTGGTCCAGGGTGATGCGGGTGCCGTCGGGCTGCCATGTGAAGCTGCCCTCGACGCGGTCGACGCGCGGCTGGCGGTCGAGATACTGGGTCTCCAGCTCGTAGCGGCCATCCTGGCGCAGCGTGAGCCGGGTCCGGATGCCGGGGCAGTCGGCGCAGGGCAGCGTGCCCTCGTAGACGCCGTCCCAGTCCAGCGCGTTGCGGGCGTTGTGCCCGTCGACGACGGGGCTGGCGGCTGGCGTGTCGTGTTCCCTGGACGGCGTGCCGCAGCCGGCGATGAGCACGGCTGCGAGGCATGCGAAGGCGGCGGTCTTCATGATGGCTGCTCCGGTTGCCGGCGCCCGCGCGAGGCATGGCGCTTCCCGCCAACGGTAGCAGGCGACGGCGGCCGCGCCGGCAACCGGATGTAAGAAGGATCAGAACAGCGAGCGTTCCGGGGCGCTGTCCTGGGCTTCAGGATCGAGCACCGCCTGGTTCCTGCCGCGCGACTTGGCGGCATACAGCGCCGCGTCGGCGCGGCTGATCAGTTCTTCCAGCGAGGTGCCGGAGTGCGGGAAGACCGCGATGCCCGCCGAGGCGCCTACCTGGGGCGAGACGCCCGGATAGGGTTCGGACAGCACCGCCACCAGGCTGTTGGCCACGGCCTCGGCGGCGGCCGGGCCCGCGCCGTCCAGCAGCACCATGAACTCGTCGCCGCCGTAGCGCGCCACCACGTCCGAATGGCGCACGGCGTCGGCCATGCGGCGCGCGGCGATCTGCAGCACGGTATCCCCCGTGCCGTGGCCATGGACGTCGTTGACGGTCTTGAAATGATCGAGGTCCACGGCGACCAGGGCCAGCGACGCCCGGGACCGTTGCGCGGCGGCGATCGCGCGCCGGGCCAGTTCCGCGAACAGGACCCGGTTGCTCAACTGGGTGAGCGGGTCGTAATAGGCAAGCTGGCGGGCTTGCTCGAGCGTACCGGCGGCGTGCTCGATGGCATCGGCCACGGCCGCCGTTTCCTTGAAGTGTGGTGGCGCCACGCTGACACGGTGGCCGGCGCCCAGCGCCAGGGCGGGTTCCACGAGGTTGCCTACCGCCTGTTCGATCCGGCGCGCCAACTGATAGGCCAGGCCCAGTCCGAACAGGATGGCCAGCAGGCCGCCGCCCGCCACCCAGGCCATGGCCCGGTATAGGTCGGCGGTGAAGGCCGCGGCGGGCGCCCCCACGGCGACGGTCCATTGGGTCGTGGCCAGGCGGCTGAACGCCGTCAGGACGGGAATCCCCTCCTTGGTCAGGCTTTGCAGCGTACCTTCGCGTTCATGGCGCACGGCGTCGGCCAGCGAGGACACGGCCCGCTGCCCGACGAAACGCGCTTCGTCGCGGGTCCGTCCCAGGATGGTCGCGTCGCGGTCGAGCAGGGCGGCCACCCAGCCTTCGCCCAGGGCGTGGCGGGTCATCAGGGCGCTTAGGCGGTCAGAACCCAGGTCGGCGAAAAGCAGATAGCGCGCTTCGCCGTCGATCAGGACGGGTACGCCGACGATGATGGTGAGGCCCCGGCCCTCCCGAGGCGGCCCCAGCCTTGCAACGAGCGGATGGCTGCCGCCGCTGGAGACCTGGGGCAGGTCGGGTAGCCTGACGGGCGGCGGGAGGACGCCGGGATAGGGCTCCGAAGTATCCAGCACCTCGTTGCCGCGGGTGTCCGTCAGGACGTAGCGGTCGATGTCCTGGTACTTGAGCGCTTCGATGGCCCGCTGGTGGAACGAGGCCAGGTCCGCGCGCACCAGGTCGGTGGAGCTTGCCAGCACGCGCAGGCCGGAGCCGATTCCTTCCACTTCCTGGTCCAGGTCGGCGGCCAGGCTGCGGGCGGCCAGGACGGTGGTTTCGTAGATGCGGGTCTTGCGCAGCGCGTAGGTCTCGTACACCGCGAGGCCCGCCACCAGCGTGGCGGGGAGCGTACAGACGACGACCAGGGCAAGCAGGCCGATGCGTATCGAGATCGTTCCGCCGCGCCGGGCTTGGCCGGCCGGCGTATCGGACGGAGGGGACTGCGCTGGAACGGATGTCATCTGCCATGGAGCGGGACCGCGAGGCCCGCTGCCTTGTTTTTGCCCAGCCTACCATGCGGGGCATCCGCTGCAAAATCCGTGCGGGCCTCAGGCGCCCAGTTCGTGCAGCCACAGGCGCAGCCCGTCCCAGGCGCGTCCGAACCACGATGCCGCCGGCACCGGCTGGAGGGCGACCAGCGGCAGGCGACGGGCCGGTTCGCCGTCGACGCGCACCTCGAGTTCGCCCACGCGTTGTCCCGCCGCCAGCGGTGCGATCAGGGGCGAGGCCGGATGCAGGATGCGCTCTATCCGTGCTCCCGGGCGCACGGTAATGTAGGTGTCGCGCTGGAACCCCATGGGCACGGCCGAGCGCGCGCCTTTCCAGACCCGCGGCGAACCGACCGCGTCGCCGCCCGCGTAAAGCCGCACCGTTTCGAAATTGCGGAAACCCCACTCCAGCAGTTCGCGGCTCTGCCGGGTACGGTCGCGGTCCGAGGCGGTGCCGACCACGACCGAGATCAGCCGCCGCTGGATACTGCCGCTGGCGCGCCGCGCGGTCGCCACGAGACTGTATCCCGCCGACTCCGTATGGCCCGTCTTCATGCCGTCCACGCTGGCGTCCAGCCACAGCAGGCGGTTGCGATTGGGCTGCGTGATGCCGTTGTAGGTGTACTGCCGGGTGGCATCGTAGGTACCGGCCAGGTCGGGAAAGTCGCGCACGATCCGGGCCGCCAGCACGGACAGGTCGCGCGCGGTCGAATACGTCTGCGGATCGGGCAGGCCGTGCGGATTGGAGAAGTGGGTCGAGGCCAGGCCCAGTTCCCCCGCCTCCTGGTTCATGCGTTCGACGAAAGCCTCGACCGAGCCGGCGACGCCCTCGGCCAGCGCGATCGCGGCATCGTTGCCCGATTGCACCAGCAGCCCGTACAGCAACTCGTCTATCGTGGCCTGCTTGCCGGGTTCGAGGAACATGCGGGAGCTTCCCGGCGCCACCTTCCAGGCCCGCGTCGAGACCGTGACCCGCGTGTCGCGGCCGACGGCATGGTCGCGCAGGGCCTGGAACACGACGTAGGCCGTCATCATCTTGGTGAGCGAGGCCGGCTCGATGCGCTTGTCCGGATCGTGCGCGCCCAGTACCTGGCCGCTGGTCGCATCCAGGAGCAGCCAGGCGCGGGCGGGCAGCGCAGGAACGGGGACGGCGGCGGGCGAGGGCTGGGCGTGGGCGGCGGCGATGCAGAGGGCGCAGGCCAGCGCCGCCACCATCTTCGAGATGGGCATGTCTTATCGGATGTCGTGAGTGGACTGGCGACCGGTGTCCGCGCTCCATCGGAAATAGGCCATGCGATCGCGCTCTTCAGCCAGGCGCAGCGCTCGCAGCCGCAACAGGTCCTTGCGGCCCACGAGCCCCACCAGCTTCCCGTTGGCGCGGTCGACGATGGGCACCCGTCCCACGCCGGCGAGCGCCATGCGGTCGGCCAACTGGCTGGCGAGTTCGTCCGGATAGGCGACCAGAAGTTCCCGGTCGGCCAGCAGTTCGCCCATGGGCTGGTCGCGGTTCTCCTGCTCGACCGTCCAGGCCAGGCTGTCGGCGCGGGTGACCTCGCCCACGACCACGCCCTGCGCATCGACCACAGGGTAGCTGGTGTGGCGGCGCTCCAGCGTGGTGAAGTGTTCCACCGCTTCGCCGACCGTCATCGAGGCCGGCAGCGTTTCCACCTGCCGTGTCATCAGGTCGGCCACCCGCACGAGATCGAACGGGTCCACATGATATTCGCGGGTGACGTGATGGCCGCGCCGGGCGATCTTCTCGGTCAGGATCGAACGCTTGAGCAGCAGCACCGTCACGCCGTAGGCGAACGCGCAGGCGGTAAGCACGGGCACCATCACGCCGAAGTTGCCGGTCAGCTCCACGGCGAACAGCGTGGCGGTGAGCGGCGCGCGCATGGTACCGCCCATCATCGCCGCCATGCCCAGCAGGGCCCAGAAGCCGGGCGAGGCATCGGGCATGATCGGCGTCGCCAGGGCGCCCAGCGCGCCGCCGAAGATCAGCAGCGGGGCCAGCACGCCCCCTGACGTGCCCGAACCCAACGCCACGGCCCAGATGACGACCTTGACCGCCAGCAGGAGCAGTACCGCGTGCAGCGCCAGGTCGCCGGCCAGCAGGTGACGGATGTTGTCGTAGCCCACGCCCAGGGCGGCCGGTTCGATCAGGCCGCCCAGCCCGATGACCACGCCGCCTATGGCGGGCCACCACATCCAGTGGATGGGAAGCTTGGCGAAGCCGTCCTCGGCGGCGTAGACCAGCGTCGTCAGCACGCCCGATCCCAGTCCGGCGGCGATGCCCAGCGCGGCGAAGGCGGCCACGTGCGCGGCCGAGACGTCGACCGCGCCGGCATAGGGAAACAGCGGCGCGCCGTCCATCACGAGCGGGCGGACGGCGGCAGCGACCACGGCGGCCACCGCCACCGGCAGGAAGCTGCGAGGCTTCCATTCGAACAGCAGCAGCTCCACCGCCAGCAGCAGCGCGGCCACCGGCGTGCCGAAGATGGCCGTCATTCCGGCAGCGGCGCCGGCCACCAGCAGCGTCTTGCGTTCGGCCGAACTCATGTGGACCATCTGCGCCAGCAGCGAGCCGATGGCGCCGCCCGTCATGATGATCGGCCCTTCGGCGCCGAACGGGCCGCCGGTGCCGATCGACACCGCCGACGACAACGGCTTGAGCACCGCCACCTTGGGCTGGATGCGGCTGCGGCCGATCAGGATGGCTTCCATGGCTTCGGGAATGCCGTGGCCGCGGATCCTCTCGGAACCGTAGCGCGCCATGAAGCCGATGATGAGGCAGCCGAGCACCGGCACGAACACCGTGGTCCAGCCCAGCGGCGTGCCGGCGATGGGCAGGTCTTCGAGCGACAGGCGGCCGTAGTAGGCGAGGTTGGTGCACAGCGTGATCAGCCGCAGCAGCAGCCATGCGGCGCCGACGCTGCACAGGCCGATGGCGGCGGCCAGGGCCATGAGCAGCAGGACTCGGCGGTCGGTCGTGAAATCGCCGAGCCGGGTAGAGGGTACGGAATGAGACATGATGAAGAGGCAGGGAAGGGGCGCCCCGGGCTTGGGATCGCCATATATATCGTACCACGACATATATTAGAATGCCCCGGGTGAAGAAGACCGCTTCCTCGTCGCGCGCCGCGCGGCCCAGCCTGTCGACGGCCGACTATGCGCTGCTGGCCGAGTTCCGCTATGCCTTGCGCCGGTTCATCGCATTCAGCGAGGACGCGGCGCATGCCATCGGCCTCGCGCCGCAGCAGCATCAGGCGCTGCTGGCGATAAAGGGCGCGCCGGGGCGCGACGGACTGTACGTGGGGGAGATCGCCGAGCGCCTGCTGATCAAGCCGCATTCGGCCGCGGAGCTGGCCGGACGGCTGGTGCGCATGGACCTGGTCGCGCGCATGGCGGACCCCGAGGACGGACGCAAGGTCCGGCTCGTGCTGACCGCGCATGCCGAGCAACTGCTGGAGGAGCTGTCGGCGGCGCACCTGGAGGAATTGCGCGCGATCAAGCCCTTGCTGACCCGGCTGCTCGCACGCTTCGACGACGGCGAGACGGACTGAACGGCGTCCTTGTCAATCCCTGGCGGACGCGCGCCGCAGCCGCCGGATGCCGGCGTGTCCCAGGACGAACTCCATGAAGGCCTGCGCCGCGGGCGAGACCGCCACGGTGGCGCGGTGCACGATCGACACCTCGCGCCGCACGACCGGGTCCTGCAAGGGCTTCCAGGCGATGACCCGCCGGTCGGCCAGCGCGGTCGCGTAGCCGGGCACGATGCCCACCCCTTGTCCCGCGGAGACCAATCCGATCAGCGTGCCGACGTAGGTCGCTTCCCCCGCCGGATCGAGCGCCAAGCCCGCCGCATTGCAGCCCCGCTCGGCCAGCTCGCGGAATACGCTGCCGCGCGGCAGCGTCAGCAGGCGCTCCTGTTCCAGCCGGCGCCATGGCAGGCGCCGCGCACGGGCGAACGGATGGTCCACCGGAAATATCGCGACCAGTGATTCCTCGAATAATTGCGTGTGCCGCAACTCGGCCTCGGTGCGCCGGAACGTTCCTATGCCCAGGTCGGCCGCGCCGCTGCGGACCTGCGGCAGCACCTCGTCCGGCAGCGAGTCCTTCAGGACGAGCTCGATGCCGGGATGGGCGGCCCGGAAGTCCGCGACCAGCGGCGGCAGCAGGGTGCCGGACAGCACGAGCGGCGCAGCCACGACCACGCGCCCGCGCTGATGAGCCACCCACTGGTCGACGTTGGCGATGGCATGGCCGATGTCGTCCAGGATGCGCTCGGCGCTGGCCAGGAATTCGCGGCCCACGGCCGTGACGTTGACGCTGCGCGTGGTGCGGTCGACCAGCCGCGTTCCCAGTCCCGTTTCGAGTTCGCGTACCAGCAGGCTGAGTGCCGACTGCGTGACGTGCATGGCGTGGGCCGCCTTGGTGAAGCTGCCGAGACGCGAGACCAGCACGAAGGCCTGCAACTGCCGCACCGTCAAATTCATGAGATCAGCTCATTTCTGAATAAGAAATATTCGTTTGAATTATAAGTGAGCCGATCGTGTAATACGGCCATCCATCATGAGAGTGGCCGGGCGGACCGGCCCCGGTCCAGGGAGACACGATGAATCACCGCACATGGCTGGCCGCGTTCTGCGTGGCCGCATCCGCGTGCGTGCCGGCGGCGGCCGGCGCGCAGGACAAATACCCTTCCCAGCCCATCCGGGTCCTGGTCGGCTTTCCGCCGGGCAGTTCCACCGACGTGGGTACGCGCCTGGTCGCCGGCAAGCTGGCCGCGGAGCTGGGCCAGAGCGTCGTGGTCGAGAACCGGCCAGGCGCGAGCAGCGACATCGCCGCGCGCGCCGCCGCCAATGCGCCCGCCGATGGCTATACGCTGTTCGTCGTCACCATCGCCAACGCCATCAACTCGAGCTCGCGCAATCCCGACCTGGTGGACGTGGTCAAGAGCTTCGCGCCGGTGGGGCTGGTGGGCAACGTGCCCAACGTGCTGGTCGCGCACCCGTCCCGCAACCTGAAATCGGTGGACGACCTGATCCGCGCCGCCAAGGCCCGGCCCGGCGGCATCACCTTCGCCTCGTCGGGCAATGGCACCTCGCCGCACCTGGCGGGAGAACTGTTCGCCAGCAAGGCGGGCGTGCAGTTGCTGCACGTGCCCTATCGAGGCAGTTCGCCGGCCATGGCCGATCTCCTGGGCGGGCAGGTCGCCATCATGTTCGCGCCCGCGTCCACCGCGCTGCCGCACATCCAGTCCGGCAAGCTGGTGGCGCTGGCGGCGGCCAGCAAGGACCGCATCGCCGCGCTGCCCGACCTGAAGACCTTGTCGGAGCTGGGGTTGAAAGACTTCGACACCTCGGTCTGGTTCGGCCTGGCGGCACCGGCAGGCACTCCCGAGGTGGTCGGGCGGCGCTTGTCCGCGGCCATCCAGTCCGCGCTGGATACGCCGGACCTGCGGGCGCAGTTCCGCGCGCAAGGCATCGAACCGGTCAAGGCCGGTCCCGAGGAAACCGCCCGCTACATCCGGGCCGAGGTCGACAAGTGGGCCGAGGTCATGCAGGCGGCGGGCGTCAAGCTGGAATAGCCCCACGCGGGCCTCATCATCACCACAGGAGCAAGACAAGCATGGCAAGAATCCAACTGGCCGAATGCCGGGAGTTCATGCGCGCGGCGCAGGAAAAGGCGCTGGAGATGGGCGTGCCGGTGTCGATCGCGGTCGTCAGCGCCGAAGGGCACCTGATCGCGCTGGAGCGCATGGACGACGCGGGCTTCATCACCCCCGACACGGCGCGCGCCAAGGCCTATACCGTGGCGGCCTTCCGTTCCATGAGCCCGCGCTTCCAGGATGGACTGCTCATCCAGCAATGGTTCAAGGAACGCAATCCGCAGATGCTGATCAATGCCTCGGTATTCACCGGCGGCCAGATCGTCGTCTCCGGCGGCTGCGCGCCCGTGTTCAAGGGCGACGAGATGGTGGGCGCCTACGGCATCAGCGGCGCGACCTCCGACCAGGACGAAGTCATCGGCCGCTACGCGCGCGAGAAGGCCGGCTGGGCGCACAAGCCCGCCACCGACGACACGCCGGAGGACGTGAAGCGGCACATCAACGAAATCTACGCCAAGGTGGGACTGGGCGACCGCGCCCTGTAGACAGCCGCGGCCGCGCCCGCCTTCAGGTCCGGCGGGCGCGCAGCGCCGCTTCCAGCCCGCCGGGGAGCGTGCCCGGCTCCGGCAGGTGCAGCATCAGGTCGAGGTATTTCCACGTCGAGCGCGAATGCTCGATCATCAGCGCCTGTGCGCGCGTGCCTTCCCGATTCTCGATAGCGTCGACGATGTTGCGGTGCTGCTCCTGCGCGCCGCGCAGGATGTCCCGCACGCCGGCCTTCGCCGACGCGGGAACGTCGGTGAACGAGTTGTTGACCGAGAAGGGAATGGCCACCAGCCGCTCGAGCGCCCGGGCCACCATGGGGCTTTGCGCGGCGCCGCAGATCAGTTCATGCAGCCGGTCGTTCAGGACGACGTAGTCGTTCTGGCGCCCGGCGACATCGGACGATCCCACCACCGCATCCAGTTCTTCCAGGCATTCGTGCATGGCCTTGAGGACGCGCGCCGGCGCGCCTTTTTCGGCGGCCATGCGCGCCGCCATGCCCTCCAGCGTGCCGCGGATCGAGATGGCGTCGAACACATCGTCTTCCGTGAAGCTGGACACCACATAGCCGCCCGAGGGCTGGAGGGAGATCAGTCCTTCCTCGCTGATGCGCTGCATGGCGGCGCGGGCCGGCGTGCGCGACACGCCGAAGGCGTCGACCAGCGCCTGTTCCAGCACCCGGTCGCCGGGTTTGAGCTTGCCTTGAACGATCAGGCCGCGCAGTCCGTAGACGGCTCTTTCTGTTTGCGACAGGTTGGGATCGATGTCCATGTGAGAGCGGGAGGCAGGGAAGCGGCAATTATGGTCCAGAACCTTCGTTCCTCATTCTTCGGATACGTTACGTATACAAAAATAGGGGTTTATGCGTAATAAATAAGCAAAAAATTGTTTTATTCAAATTTTACGTATACGCTGATTGGAAAATGAAGAACATGATTCCGTAAAAAAGTTTCCTCATCGTCCGCCAAAGGAGGCGAAATGTTCGTCAAGAATGCCTGGTACGTTGCCGCCTGGGCGAGCGAGGTGGAGGCCGCGCCCTTCCCCCGCACCCTGTGCGGTGTTCCCGTCGTGCTGTTCCGGGATCCGGGCACGGGCAAGGTGGCTGCCTTGCTCGACCGGTGCTGCCACCGCGGCACGCCCCTGCGGTTCGGCCAGGTCGTGCCGGAGGGCCTGGAGTGCGGCTATCACGGCATGGTGTTCGACGCGGCGGGCGCCTGTGTCCGCATTCCCGGCCAGGCCTCGATCCCGCCCAAGGCCAGGGTGCAGTCGTTCCCGGTGGTCGAGCAGGACGAGCTCGTGTGGATATGGCTGGGCGAGCCG
Organism: Pigmentiphaga sp. GD03639; assembly: GCF_029845405.1. NCBI lineage: Bacteria > Pseudomonadati > Pseudomonadota > Betaproteobacteria > Burkholderiales > Alcaligenaceae > Pigmentiphaga > Pigmentiphaga sp. GD03639. The sequence continues at coordinate 41,720 of NZ_JAOCLR010000005.1, read as the reverse complement.
GAGCAGGCCGATCCCGCCCGCATCGTCTCCTACCCCTTCCACAACGATCACGCCGTCTGGCCGCACAAGTGCCAGGTCTATCACGTCAAGGCCAGCTCCATGCTGCTGGTGGACAACCTGATGGACCTGACCCACCTGGCCTTCGTCCACAAGAACACCATCGGCGGCAATCCGAAGGCGCACGTCGAGGCCAGGATGACCGTCACACCCACTGACGACGGCCTGCACTTCATCCGCTGGCTGATGGACTCCGCACCGCCTCCTACCTACACCAAGGCGGTGTCCCTGGCCGATCGCATCGATCGGTGGATGGAGTTCCAGTACATCGCCCCTGGCACGGTGCTGCAGTGGACCGGCGGCATAGACAGCGGCAAGGGCGCGGTGGAAAACCGCAACCAGCCGGGTTTTTCGCTGCGCATCTTCCACGGGCTGACGCCGGAAACCGAGACTACCTGCTTCTATTTCTGGTCGGCGGCCAACGGTTATCGCCAGGACGACCCCACCGCGACCAATGCGCTGTTCCACGAGATCGACACGGCGTTCCGCGAAGACAAGGCCATCGTCGAGGCCCAGCAGGCCATGTTGACCGACCGCGGCGAACAGGGCCTGATCGACATCGTCTCGGACGCGGCCCGTATCCACATGCGGCGCGCGGTCAAGCGGATGATCGCGGCGGAAACCCAGGCCGAAACCGGCCACCCCCCAGGAGCAGGAGCATGACCATGCACGTATCGCGATCCCTCGTTCTGGCCGCGCTGTTCGCCTGCGGCGCAGCCGCCGCGGCGCCGGTGAAGATCGGTTTCCTGTCGACCTTCTCGGGCCCGGGCGCGGCGCTGGGCGCCGACCAGTACGACGGCTTCATGCTGGCCGTGGACCAGGAGAACGGCCGGCTGGGCGGCGTCGAGGTCAAGGTCCTGCGCGAGGACGACGAGATGAAGCCGGAGAAGGGCGTGCAGATCGCGCGCCAGCTGCTGGTGCGGGACCAGGTCCCCATCGTGACCGGCATCGTGTTCTCGAACGTCATGATGGCCGTGCATCGGCCCATCACGTCAGGGAAGGTCTTCCTGGTCGGCTCCAACGCCGGCCCGACGCCGATCACGGGGAAGGGCTGTTCGCCCTTTTTCTTCTCCACGTCGTGGAACAACGACCAGTTGCACGAAGCGGCCGGCGAACTGGTCAACCGCATGGGCTTCAAGCGGGTCTATCTGCTGGCGCCCAACTACCAGGCGGGCAAGGACGCCATGGAAGGGTTCAAGCGCACCTACAAGGGCGAGATCCTGGGCGAGGCCTTCAGCCGGGTGAACCAGCCGGACTATTCGGTGGAGATCTCCAACCTGGCCGCGGCCAAGCCGGATGCGGTCTATACGTTCTACCCGGGCGGCATGGGAGTGAACTTCACCAAGCAGTACCAGCAGGCCGGCCTGATGACGAAGATCCCGATGATCTCGGTCTCGACCATCGATGGCTCCACGCTGCCGGCCCTGGGCGACCTGGCGCTGGGCGCGGTCACGAGTTCGCCCTACGCGCCGGATCTGGACAATGCCGCGAACCGCGAGTTCGCCGGCGCCTTCCGCAAGAAGTACGGCCGCGAGCCTTCTCTGTATGCGGCCCAGTCCTACGATGCCGCGCGCCTGATCGCCTCGGCGCTGCGCCGCACCGGCGGCAATGTCGAGGACAAGGCGGCGTTCCGCGCGGCGTTGAAGGCGGCGGACTTCCAGTCGGTGCGCGGGTACTTTGCGTTCAACACCAACCAGTTCCCGATCTCACCGTTCTACCGGGTGGACGTGGTCAAGGGGGCGGACGGGAAGGCGGCACTTTCCAGCAAGGGGGTCATCTTCGAACGCAGCCACGACTCCTTCGCGCAGGAGTGCCGGATGGATTGAGCGGCCCGGCCGTTCTGCACGCGTCGTCACGAAGGAGAACTGACGCGGGAAAGCGCTTCGCCGGTTCGTGCCGCCGCGCGTTCCCGCTCCGCCATGCGTGCCAGCACCTGGCGGGTCAGCAGCGAGCCGGCATCGAAGGGAACGCTGACCACCCCATGGGCCACCGCGCCGTCGCGCAGGCGGTCGTGCAGGGCCTGCTGGGCTTCCAGCGCCACCACGTCCTGGTCCGCCACTTCCCGCGCGCCGCGGTCCATGCGTTCGAGCGTGGCCGGATCCACCCCTTCCCATTCCAGGGACACCCACGACCAGTAGTGCGTGGCGCCGCAGCCGTCGGGGGTCATGAAATGGGTAGTCGAAAAGGGGTAGCGTTGCTCCGGGGCCTGCGAAGCCCAGACGGCCTGGCGGATGCAGACGGCGGAAGGCGCGTGGAATTCGAAGCGCTGGTCATGGTCCATGGGCGCACCCAGGGGAAGCCCCATCACGTCCGACCACAGCGGTGGCGTGCTGGATTCGCGCATGATGCGCGTGCTGACCACCGTGTCGCCGTGCTCGCGCGCGCGGGGAATGACGCGGGCCAGTTCCGGGTGTCCCTGCTGGTCGTGATGGACGTAGGGCACGTGCGAGAAGTCCAGCAGGTTCTCGATCAGCAACTGATAGTGTGCGCGCAGGTGGGCGTAGTACGAGACCTTGGCCGAACCGTCCAGCCAAGGACAGGCGGGTACCAGCGCGGAATCGGCAAGCGCGGGATCGCCCGGCCATATCCACAGCATGTCGTGGCGTTCGATCAGCGGGAAGCGCTGGACGCGCGCATCGCGCGGAATGCGCGGGGACGAGGGGATGTGGACGCATGCGCCGCTGCTGTCGAACGTGAAGCCGTGATAGCCGCAGCGGATGTCGTTGCCCACCAGGGCGCTGCGCGACAGGGGAAATTGCCGGTGCGCGCAGGCATCGAGCAGGGCGACGGGCTCACCGGCCTCGGTCCGGTACAGCACGACGGGCGTTCCCAGCAGATGGCGCCCCAGCAGCGTGCGGCCGACCTCGGCCGAGGTGGCGGCGGCATACCAGGCGTTGCGGATGAGGGGAGAGGTGGACGGCGCGGACATGGCGGTATTTCCGTGGACGTTGGAAAGCCATCACGCTACCGGCGCGCCGCCGCCGCGGCCAACGAATAGTGGAAATACCCCGGATTCCCGCCGCAAATGCCCGCGCTCACGCGGGCGCGGCGCCGCCGTCCTGGAACAGCTCGGCAATGGTCCGCCGCAGCCAGGCGTGGCCCAGGTCGCGGTGGAAGCGTTCGTGCCACTGCTGGGTGATGTCCACCAGCGGCGCATCGAACGGCAGCGGCAGGAAGCGCACGCCGGGACTGCCCGCGCAGGCCTGCGCCAGGCTGGCGGGAACGGCCACCAGCATGTCGGTGCCGGCGATGATTTCCGGCAGGCCCAGGCCATGAGTGACCTGCAGCACCACCTGGCGGCGCAGGTTGTGCTCGGAGAACAGCTTGTCGATGACGTCCTCGAAGAACGCGTGGCTGCCCACGGCGGGGCGGTACACCACGTGTGGCGCGCGCATGTACTGCGCCAGCGTCATCGGACCGCGTATGGCGGGATGGTCGGCTGCCGCCATGCAGACGTAGTGGTCGCTGAACAGTTTCTGGCGGTAGAAACCCGCCTGGAAATGCAGGAAGAAGCCCAGCGCGAGATCGATCTCGCCCGCGGCCATCAGCCGCGGCGCATCGCGGGGCGAGGCCTGCAAGGTGACCAGTTGTATGCCCGGGGCCTCGCGCCGCAGCCGACCCAGCAGCCGGGGCAGGAAGACGCGCTGGCCGGTGTCGCTGGCATACAGGACGTACTGGCGCTGCGACGCGGCCGGCACGAAATCCTCGCGGTCGTCGATGGCTTGCCGGATCCTGTCCAGGCCCTCGCGCAGGGACGGCGCCAGGCGTTCGGCCATCGGCGTCGGGCTCATGCCCTGCGCGGTCTTGATGAACAAGGGGTCGTCGAAGGCGGCGCGCAGCCGGCGCAGTCCGTTGCTGACCGCCGACTGCGTCAGGCCCAGCTCCTCGCCGGCCAGGGTGGTGCTGCCGGTGCGCAGCACCGCGTCGAAGACAAGCAGCAGGTTCAGGTCCAGGGTATTCAGGTTCATGGCCCGGCAGCTGCCTTCAGGGCATGTCCGCCGTCAGCGCATGGTACATCCATCGTGGTAGGCGTCCTGGACTCCCTTCATCGGGGTTTCCACCGTCTTGAGGGCGACCTGGTGCTCGCTGTCGCGCACGACCTGGAACACGTGCAGGTCCTGGATGGGGAAATGGTTGTTGCCGAACTTGAAGTTGCCGCGCACCGAGTCGAAGCGGGCCGCCTTGAGCGCCGCCATGAAGGCGGGCTTGTCCGCGACGTTGCCCTTGACCGCGCCGATCGCCGCATCCAGCAGCCGGGCCGCATCGTAGCTGGTGGCGGCGTATTCCGATGGCGTGCGGCCATAGGCTGCCTCGAACGCGGACACGAAGCGGCGGTTTGCCTCGGCTGGCAGGTCGGGGCCCCAGGTGCTGCCCAGCAGCACGCCCAGCGCCGCTTCGCGCAGCGCGGGCAGCGACACGCCGTCGACCACCGCGACGGACATCAGCGGGATGCGGTCAGCCAGCCCTAGCTGGCGGTACTGGCGGACGAAGTTCACGCCGGGGCTGCCGGGGTAGAACGCGAAGACCGCATCGGGCTTGTGGGCCGCGACGCGCGACAGTTCGGCCGAGAAATCGAACTGGTCGAGCGGCGTGTGGATCTCTTCCACGACCTCGTTCTTGAAGTAGCGGCGGAAGCCGGCCAGCACGTCCTTGCCCGCCTGGTAGTTGGGCGCCATCATGACCACGCGCTTGTAGCCGCGCTGCGTCGCGTACTTGCCCAGCACTTCGGCCTGCTGGTCGCCCTGGCGCGACACGATGAACTGGTAGGGCGAGCACTTGTCGCCGGCGATCGGCGAAGGTCCGGCATTGGTGCCGATGACGAAGACCTCCCGCCGCGTGGCCAGCGGCTGCACCGACATCATGATGTTCGAGAAGGTGATGCCGGCGATGATGGGCACCTTGTCCTTCTCGATCAGCTTGCGCGCCACCTGCACCGCCACGTCGGGCTTGAGTTGCGTGTCCTCCCGCAGCACCTCCACGGGGACGCCGCCCAGCTTGCCGCCGGCCTGCCGGATGCCCAGCATGAAGCCGTCGTACATGTCCTGGCCGAGGCCGGCCTGCGGGCCGGAGAACTCGCCCAGGAACCCGATCTTGACGGGGGCCTGGGCGAAGGCAGGCAGGGTACAGGCGGCGGCCAGCAGCGCGGCGGCCGGAAGGACTTTCAGGGGCATCATCGTCTCCATCGTTCTGGGCGGCTCGCGGCCGTTCTTCCAGGCCCGCGCGGGCGGGCACCGGCCAGGAGACGGTATCACCGGGGTCCGGGCGGAATCTAACGAATAGCGTAAATACCCGGCATTTACCGGCGAAATGCGCGAGATGGCGCCGGGCCTATCCGCGAGCCAGCAGCGCCGCCAATTGCTCGTGCAACTGCTGCAGCCTGGCTCGTTCGACCAGCAGGAGCCCGCGGGTCTCGATGCCGTCCCCGGCCTCCTGGCGCGGTGATGCCGGCTGCCCCGACGCGGCTTCTTCCCGTGCCAGCATGGCCTGGGAATGGGCAGTCAATTGCGCGACGCATTCGAGGAACACGCCACGCCGGGCGGCGGACAGCCCCTCCAGCCATTCGGCGTTGCGCTCGACCGCATCGGCATGGATGCGCGCGTGCATGTCCACGCCCTGCGGTGTCAGAAGGAGATAGAACGAACGCTTGTCGGCAGGGTCGTCGCAGCGTTCCAGCAGCCCGCGTTCTTCCAGCTTGGCGACCAGGCGGCTGCCATGGCTCTTGTCCAGTCCGAGTTCGGCGCACAGCCGGCGCAACGAGATGGGCGCCTGCGCGCCGACGATGCCCAGGACATGACACTCGACGCTGCGCAGCCCGAAGCGGCGCTGGTGCCGCAGTTCGTTGCGGCTGGCCACGAGCGCGGCCAGCATCTCGAGCTGGAAGGCCGGCAGGGTCTTGAAGGATGCGAGCTTCTTCTTTGCGGCGGGCATGGCTGGGGCGGGAAGGCGAAACGCCAATGATAGGGGCGGCCGCGCGCGGCGGGGCGACTTTGCATGTCGTTGACAATGCAATGATATGTCGTTAATTTTAATATCGTTGCGTTTGCATATAAAGGGCCGTGGCGGATCCATCGCGCTCCAGGCCCGGAGGAGACCACCATGTCCTGTATCCGCCGTGCGTGGCAAGCCCACGCCCGCATTGCCGCGCGAGCGCTTGTCGCCGCGTCGCTGGCCTGGCTCGCGGCCGGCGCCGCGCATGCCCAGCCGTCGGGCACCGGCGGCTTTCCCTCGCGCCCGGTGCGCATCATTCCCTACGGTCCGGGCGGCAGCCCGATCGACCTGCTGGCCCGGGCCTATGCCGAACAACTTCGGTTGGCCTGGGGCCAGCCGGTGGTAGTGGACCCCAAGCCGGGGGCCAGCGGCATCCTGGCCGCGGACGCCGTCGCCAAGGCTCCGCCCGACGGCTATACGTTGCTCATCACCTTGCAGACGACGCACATCAACAATCCCATCCTTCACGACAAGCTGCCCTACGATGCGGCCAGGGATTTCCAGCCGCTGTCGCAGCTCGCCATCGGCTCCGGCCCGGTGCTGGTGGCCGCCGCTTCGGCGCCGTACTCGAACCTGGCCGAGCTGAAGGACTATGCCAGGAAGCACCCGAGCCTGACCTACGGCACCTGGGGCACCGGCACGATCGCCCATCTGTTCGGCGAGCTGCTCAGGCACGAAGCCATCCCGGGGCTGATACACGTGCCCTACAAGACCGAGTCCATCGCCCACCAGGACATGGAAGCGGGCCGGCTGGACCTGGCCTGGGCCAATCCGGGCACTGCCCGCAACATGTCGCAGGCGGGGAAGATGAAGGTCCTGGGCGTGCCGGGGCGGCAGCGCGCGCCCATACTCGCCGCCGTTCCCACGTTTCTGGAGCAAGGGCTCAAAGGCTTCGAGCTCGAAGGCTGGATAGGCGCCTACGCGCCCGCCGGTATTCCGCCCGCGGTGCGCGACAAGCTCGTGGCCAGCCTGCAGGCGGCCACCCGTACGGACGATGTGCGCGCCCGCATCGTCGATCTCGGATTCCAGCCGGTGGCCAACCGGCCAGATGAATTCATCGCCAATGCCCGCGCCGACTACGCCCGTTTCAAGCAACTGGTGGATGCCGCCGGGGTGACGCTGAAGAACTGAAACCAGGACACGAGGACGAGGGAACATGACGACCACGACATTGCCGGATGCCGGTACCGCCTACGAGCGCAAGCCCGCCACCTACAACGCCACGCTGACGCAGGTCGGCCGGGGCACGCCCATGGGCGAACTGCTGCGCCGCTACTGGCATCCCATCGGCGTGTCGGCCGACGCGAGCGAGGTGCCGCGCAAGGTGCGCGCGCTGGGCGAGGACCTGATCCTGTTCCGCGACCGCCAGGGGCGGCCCGGGCTGCTGTATCCGCACTGCGCCCATCGCGGCACCTCGCTGTACTACGGCCGCGTCGAGGACGGCGGCATACGCTGCTGCTATCACGGATGGCTGTTCGACGTGCAGGGCCATTGCACCGACCAGCCCTGCGAGCCGCAGGGCGGCCTGTCGCGCGACCGCATCCGCCAGCCCTGGTATCCCGTCGAAGAACGCTACGGCCTGATCTTCGCCTACATGGGGCCGCCGGACCGGAAGCCGGTCCTGCCGCGCTACGCCGCGCTGGAGAACCTGGCCCAGGGCGAGTTCATCGAGGCCAACGACCAAAGCATAGGCGGAGGCGGTCCGCAGGTCATTCCCTGCAACTGGCTCCAGCACTTCGAGAACGTGGTCGATCCCTTCCACGTCGCGATCCTGCACTCGAGCTTCAGCGGCACGCAATTCGTGCCGCAGATGGGTGTGATGCCCGAGGTCACGTTCGACTACACGGACGCGGGCGTCAGCGCCACGGCGGTACGGCGGCTGGACGACGGCAAGACGCTGCGCCGCGTGGGCGAGGCCGCGCTGCCCACCTTGCGGGTGATCCCCAGCCCCCGGCTGGCGCACTACGGCACCGTGGAGTCGCTGGGCTGGGTCCTGCCCATCGACGACACCAGCTTCCGGATCTACACGGCGGGCCGGGTGCGCCGCGCGGGCGACATCGCGCGTTCGCGGTCGCGCATGAACGGCAAGCTGTGGGAGGAACTGACCGAAGAGGAACACCAGCGCATGCCGGGGGACTACGAGGCCCAGGTCAGCCAGGGGCCGATCGCCTGGCATTCGGAAGAAAACCTGGCCACCTCCGATCGCGGCCTGGTCCTGCTGCGGCGCATGTTCAAGCAGCAGCTGGACATCGTGGCGGCCGGCGGCGACCCGATCGGCGTGAGCTTCGACCCGGACGCACCGCCTATCGTTTTCGCGGCGGGGAATTTCCTGGAATAGCGCGGCCCGTTCTTTCCTCCAGCACCCGCAGGATCTCGCCCCGCACCCAGGTGTGCAGGGGCGAGGTGTGCTGCCGCTTGGACCACACCATGAAGAACTCGATATCGCGCAGCGGCGCGGGCAGTTCGATCAAGGCCAGCGGGAAGTGCCGCTGGTGCACCTCGGCTACGCAGGCCGGCAGGGTGGTCGCGTAGTCGGTCTCTAGCAGCACGTAGGGCGTGATGCCGAAGCCCGACAGGTACGCCGAGAACGCCAGGTCGCGGTGGCGCGGCTTGAGCAGCCGGTCGAAGTTGGTGGGCCGGCCATACATCTGCGCGAAGGCGAACCACTGCAGCCGGTCCAGCTCGTCCAGCGACAGGCGCTTGCGCCGCGCCATGGGATGCGTGGCCGACAGCAGGCAGACCCGGCGGTCGGCGAACAAACGCATGGAATGGAAGCGCCGGGGAACCTCGCTGAAGAGGCCGATGGCGATGTCCATGCGTTCCGCGTCCAGGTCGTCGGGTATGAAGTCGCCGTGCACGGACTGGAAGCGGACGATCAGGCGGGGCGCCGCCGCGCGCAGGCGCTGCAGCAGCGGCGCACCCAGCAGCAGTTCGATGTGCGCCCCCGTCCCGATGTTGACGGTGCCGGTGGCCCCGGCGGGATCGAAGTCCTCGGGCGGGCTCAGCGCGTGCTCGATGCGGTCCAGCGCGTCGCGCACGACGGCATGCAGTTCCAGCGCGCGCTCGGTGGGCGTGAAGCGGCCTTTCGTCACCACCAGCAGCGGATCGTCCAGCGTGCGCCGCAGCCGCGCCAGCTCGCGGCTGATCGCCGGCTGGGTCTTGTGCAGCAGCGCGGCGGCCGCGGTGGCGCTGCGGGTCTTCATGAGCGCGTCGAAGGTCAAGAGCGCGTTCATGTCCATCCGGCGCAGGTTGGGCAGTTTCGCGCGGTCGGCAGGGGTATGTCTGGTGGTCATGATTGGGAAAGACTATACCAATTCTGGTATGGATGTCTTGCGATCCCGGCATTGGCCGGTGAGCGGGGCCGCTGGCTATAGTGCGCGGCATCCGGCCGCCAAAAGGCCCATCCTGGAGACACCATGAACCGTACCCTGAATTCGCGCGCGCGCCGCTGGACCGCGGCGCTGGCCGCCGGCAGCGCCGCCATGGCAGCATGCGGCGCCGTCGCGGCCGCCGACTTTCCCGCCAAGCCCATTACCGTGGTCGTGCCTTATCCTCCCGGCGGGACGCCGGACATCCTGGCGCGGGTGCTGGGCGAGACCCTGTCGAAGACGCTGGGGCAGCCCCTGATCGTCGAGAACCGGGTCGGCGCCAGCGGCAACATTGGCGGCCAGGCCGTGGCGCGCGCCGAACCCAACGGCTATACGCTGCTGATGTGCGCGTTCGGCTGCGCGGTCGCGCCCTCGCTCTATACGCCGGCGCCTTATGACGTGGTGAAGGACTTCGCGCCGGTCGCCATGATCGGCACCGTGCCCAGCGTGCTGGTCGTCAATCCCAAGGTGCCGGCCAAGTCGGTGGCCGAGCTGATCGCCTATGCCAAGGCGCACCCGGGCAAGCTCAACTCGGCCTCGTCCGGCATCGGTACTTCGGCGCACCTGGCGACGGAACTGCTCAACACCAAGGCCGGCATCGAGCTGACGCACATTCCGTACAAGGGGGCGGGCCAGGTCGCGGCCGACCTGCTTGGCGGGCAGGTCGACATGTACTTCGACAACCTGCCCGCGTCGCTGCCCAGCATCCGCTCGGGCAAGCTGCGCGCGCTGGCGGTGGCCAGCGAGAAGCGTTCGCCTTCCATCCCTGACGTGCCGACCTTCGCCGAGGCGGGCGTCCCGGATTTCCTGATCACCCCGTGGTTCGGCATCATGGCGCCGGCGCGCACGCCCGACGCGGTGCTGGACCGCCTGAACCAGGCCTTCGTGGCGGCGCTGAAGGCGCCCGAGGTGCAGACGCGCATGCAGCAGCTGGGCGTGGACGTCGCGCCAGGCTCGCGGCAGGCCCTGGCCCGGTTCATCGCAGGCGAGAACGAGAAGTGGAAAACCATCATCCAGGCCAACAAGATTCGCGCGGAATGAGCATGCACCATGCCGCCGGCGACGTCCGGCCCGGGCGCGCCGGCCCCTTGCGGCTGCGGGACATGGGCGCCTTCCACGTCGGCGGGCGCGAGATCGAGCTGCGGGGCCTGCCGACGCGCGAACTGCTGATGGCCGAAGGCGGGCAACCTGTGCGGGTGGATCCCAACGGCCACTATCGCGTCGAGCAGATGTACGCGCAATACTTCCTGGCGGACCCCGCGCCCGATCGTGCGCCCATCCTGTTCTGGCACGGCGGAGGCATGACGGGAGCGGCCTGGGAGACCACCCCGGACGGCCGGCCGGGATGGCTGCACTATTTCCTGCGGCGGGGCTGGGACTGCTACCTGTGCGATGCCGTCGAACGCGGACGCTCGGGCTTTGCGCGCGTGCCCGAGGTCTGGCCCGAGGCGCCCGTCATCCAGACCGCCGAGGACATCTACGAGCGTTTCCGCATCGGCCAGCCCGGCGAAGCCGGGCGGCGCGCTTCACAAGCTTATGCGAACACCCGCTTCCCGGTGGAGGCCTTCGACGGACTGGTCAGCCAGATGGTGCCCCGCTGGACCAGCACCGACGCGGCCGTGCTGGCCGGCTACCTGGCCTTGCTGGAGAAGACCGGCCCGGCCATCGTGGTCTGCCATTCGCAAGCGGGCGTGTTCGGCCTGCGCGCGGCCCACGCCCGCCCGGACCTGGTGCGGGCCGTGGTGGCGCTGGAACCGGCCAGCATTCCCGCGCTGGACGCGCATCGCCCTTACCGCGTTCCCACGCTGGTCGTGATGGGCGACAACATGGATACCGACCCGCGCTGGCCGCGCATGCGCGCCCGCATCCGCGGCTTTGTGGCCGCTCATGACTCGGTGCGGCTGCTGTCGCTGCCCGAAAGCGGCATTGCGGGCAATTCGCACATGTTGATGATGGACCGCAACAGCCTGGAGATCGCGGACATCGTGCACGAGTGGCTGGCCGGATAGCTACTTCAGTCCGTGCAGTTGTCAGAACGCGTGGCGCGACATGCCGCCGTCGACCGGAATGACTGTGCCGGTGACATAGGCGGCACGCGGCGAGCAGAGGAATATCGCGACGTTGGCCAGCTCCTCGGCTTCGCCGAAGCGACCGGCGGGTATCTCGTGCCGGGCGAACTCCAGCTCGCTTTCGATGGTGGGGTAGCGCAGCGTCATCTGTTCGCTGTGGATGCGCCCCGGCTGCAAGCAGTTGACCGTGACGTTGTCCGCTGCGACCAGGCGCGACAGGCCCTTGGCCCAGATGTGCACGGCGGCCTTGGCGCTGAACGCGGCGTTCAGTATCTTGGGTTCGGACGTGCCGGTGATGTTGACCACGCGGCCCCACCGCCGCTCGCGCATGCCCGGGATCAGCGCCTGGGTCAGTTCGCGCAGGCGGAAGAAGTTGAGCGTCATCCCTTCCAGCCACAGGTCCGGACCGGCGTCGAAGTCCAGCGGCCGGCTGCCCCCTCCTGCATTGACCACGATGTCGACGTGCCCGAAGGCCGTCCGCGCCGATTGCACGATGCGTTCCACCGCGGTTTCCTGATAGAGATCGGCCTCGATGATGTGCGGCGCAGGGCCGCCGGCGGCCAGGATTCCGGCGGCGATGTCTTCCAGCAGCGGCCGGCGGCGTGCCACCAGGGCAACCCGCACTCCCTGTGCGGCAAGACCGATGGCGGTGGCCTTGCCTATGCCCTGGCTGGCGCCGGTGACTATTGCGGTGCGATCGCGCAGCTGCAGATCCATGTGGGCTCCTTCAGTGTGGGCTCGATGCGTGCATGCATGAAGCGTTGTCGCGACGACGCCCCCGTTCTTGACGCGTGGGCGTCTTGAAGCGGGGGCGTCCGGGGCCCGCCTGTCGGCGGGCCGTTCGCGACGGCTGTGGTCAGACGTCGAAGAACACCGTTTCCTTGCCGCCGTCCGGCGTGTCCTGGATACGGATGTCGAAGCGATACACCACCTTGCCGTCGCGCTCCTCGCGCTTGGCGATCAGCGTGTCGCGGCGGACTTCCCATTCGATGCCGTTGATGATGGGGTCCTTGGCGTTGGCTGCCTTCTCGTCCTCGAAGTAGACGCGGGTATGCAGGCCGAGGTTGATGCCGCGGGCGAACAGGATCAGGCAGATGTGCGGGGCCTGCATCGTGCCGGCCCTGGCGCCGGGGACGGCTCCGGGCTTGATGGTCTCGAAGCTGTAGAAGCCGGTGTCGAAGTCGGCGCCGGTGCGGCCCCAGCCGCGGAAGGCGGGATCGATGGGCTTGTCCTGCGTGTCGGCGGGATGGGCGTACTTGCCGGCGGCGTTGGCCTGCCAGATCTCGACCAGCACGTCGCGCAGCACGGTGCCGCTGCCGTCGTACACCTGGCCTTCGAGGCGGATGCGCTCGCCCTTGGTCTCGGGCTTGACCAGGTTGTTGTCGAAGTTGTTTTCGAAGATGTCGAAGCCGGCCTGCTTGGGAGCGAGGCCGATGTGCACGTACGGGCCGCCCGTTTGCGAGGCGGTTTCAGGAAGGAAGGTGATTTGGGTGCTCATGGTCCTGCCCTCGATCAATTTTCAAACCAGGTGGCGGTGCGGCCGCGCACCGTGATGTCGAAGCGGTAGCAGCGGCTGTCCAGCGCGATGAAGTTGCCGATGTCCTGCATGGCGATCAGGCCGCGGACCTGCTCTTCGTTGCTGATGGTCTTGAGGATGGGGCAGTGCGGGATGAGCGGATCGCCTTCGAAGTACTGCTGCGTGATCAGGCGCTGGGCCCAGCCGTCGGCCAGGATGGAGAAGTGGATGTGCGAGGGGCGCCAGTCGTTGATGCGGTTGCGCCAGGGGTAGGGACCGGGCTTGATGGTGCGGAACATGTAGTAGCCGTTCTCGTCCGTCAGCATGCGTCCACAGCCGCCGAAGTTGGGGTCCAGGCTGCCGATGTAGGTGTCGTTCTTGTGGCGGTAGCGGCCGCTGGCGTTGGCCTGCCACACTTCGATCAGGGCATTCTTGACGGGGCGGCCGAACTGGTCGCGCAGGAAACCGTGGACGATGACGCGTTCGCCGATGGGCAGGCCGTCCTTGGCGAAGTTGGTGATCAGGTCGTTGTCCTTGGGGCCGAGTTCCTCGGGGCGGAAGACGGGCGAGGTGATCTCGGACAGCGTGCCGACGTTGGAGATCAGCGCCTTGCGCGGCGAGCGCAGCACGCTGGTCTTGTAGCCGGGGGTGTAGGCGGGCGGGTGCGCGTCGCTGTCGCGCTGCACGAAGACGCCGGTCGTCGAGGGAGGCAGAAGGGGATTGCTCATGTCTCTGTACCGTTTGTGGGAATGTTCGCAGGGGCAACTGTAGTCACGCCCCGGTCCAGGGGCAAGTGAAGAATATGCCGCCGTAATATAACGGTAGGGAATATCTTGGAACCCAGCCGGCCTTTAGGCGGGATCCCAGCCCAGGTCTTCGCACGCGGCCCGCCAGCGCACGGCCACGCCGCGCACCGTGTCGGCCATGTCCCCGGCCAGCGGTCGGCTGGTGCCCGGCTGCGCCTGGGTGAAGAGTCCGACCGCCTCGGTGGCGGCCCCGGGCACGCGGCGCGCCACCAGCACGCCCTGTTCGAGGTCGGCCTTGACGGTGCTGAGCGAGGCGAACCACAGGGCATCGCTGTTCAAGGCCAGATTGCGGGCCAAGGGGATGGCCAGGGTTTCCAGGCGGTCATGGCTGGCGCCGGAGCGCAACTGGCCCAGGAAGCTGTCGGCCGCCTGGTAGATGCTGGTGCCGGGCAAGGGCAGGATCACCGGGTGCGCCGGCGCCTGCCAGGCCTGCCACTCGGTGCGCGCCAGCGGGTGTTCCGGCCGCATGGCCACGACCAGCGGCTCGCTCCACAGCGGCTCGAAGCGCAGTTCCAGCATGTGGTCGGGCTCGGCCAGCCGGCCCACGACCACGTCCAGCTCGCCCTGACGCAGCCGCGCCAGCAACTCCGGATTCATGCCGGTCTCCAGGCGCACGGGGCCGTGGCGCCCGCGCGCGCGCCAACTGCGCAGGATCTCGTGCGGCAGGTCGACCGCCAGCGAGGGCAGCACGCCCAGCTTGACGGCGTCTCCCTCGGGGTCGCGGGCTTCGCCCAGCGCCATCTCCAGCGCCATCACGCCTTGGCGCGCATGCTGCACGAAGGCCATGCCCGCGGGCGTCAGGGCGACGCCGTGGCGCTGGCGGACCACCAGCGGCTTGCCGACGATCTCTTCCAGCTCCTTGATGATCTTGCTGACGGCGGGCTGGGTGATGGACAGGAACTCGGCCGCGGCGCGCATGTTGCCGTGCTGCGCGGTGGCGAGCAGGCAGCGGATATGTTGCAGGCGGATACGGTTGAGTTGCGGCGAGGTCATGCGGGCGGCCATCGTAAAGCCGTGATGGTACGGGCTTCCGGTGCCGCGGGCCAGCCGGCCGTCACTGCAGCCGTATGCCCAGCTCCTTGACCAGCGGCTCCATGGCGGCGCGGTCCTTGCGCACGGTCTCGGCCAATTCTGCCGGCGTGTCGGCCACCGGCACCTGGCCCAGCATTTCCATCTGCCTGTGCATGGCCGGCGTGGCCAGCACGGCCGCGACGTCGCGCTGGATCTTCGCGATGACGTCGTCGGGCGTGCCGGCGCGTGCCATCAGGCTGAACCAGGGTTCGGTCGAGAAACCCTTCAGGCCCGACTCGTCCAGCGTGGGGACGTCGGGCAGTCCGCTGAAGCGCTGCGCGCTGGTGATGGCCAGGGGGCGCAGCCGGCCGCTGTCGATCAGGCCCTTGGCGCTGGAAGGCGCATCGAACGAGATGTCGAGGATGCCGCCCAGCAGGTCACCCTGGGTCTTGGCCGCCGAGGATGAGGGAGCGTAGAGCACCTTGATGCCGGCCTGGCGCGCGATGCGTTCCCAGCCCACGTGGAAACCCGTGCCGATGGAGTAGGAACCCAGTTTCAGCTCGCGCTGGCGCGCGGCGTCGACGAAATCCTTCCAGGTCTTGAAGGGGCTGTCCTTCGGGACCAGGAAGATGAAGGGCGTGCGCGCCACGGTCGTGACGGGGGCCAGGTCCTTCCGCGGATCGTAGGGCATCCTGTCCACCGCGAAGGGCACGATGGTCATGGTCGCCGCGAGCATGGTGCCCAGCACGTAGCCGTCGGGGGGCGACGAGGCGACCGCCGCGCCGGTGATCATGCCGGATGCGCCGGCCTTGTTCTCGATGATGACGGGCTGGCCCCATTTCCTGGACAGCTCGGTGGCCAGCAGCCGCATGGTGACGTCGACCGGGCCGCCCGGCGTGTTGGGCACGACGATGCGGACGGGCTTGTCGGGCCAGGCGGCCAGGGCGGGGCCGGCGGCCAGCAGGGACAGGACGCACAGCGCCTGCCTGAGGAAAGCGGTCATGGTGATGGTCTCGCAGTGAAGGAGGTCAATCGAAGATCTGCATCGCCGGGGCAGGGTCCCAGCCGGGAGAGCCGCCGCGTATGAAGCGCAGCCACGCGGCGCGCATCCGCGCGGACAGGTCGCGTACGTGGCCGGGATCGGCGCCGGCCAGCATGGGGGCCGGGCCGAAGGCCTCCAGCGTGCCGAACAGCAGCGGCAGTTCGATGCAATGGCAAGCGCCGAAGCGCTCGGTAGGGCCGAAGTCGACCCGGTACGACCAGGCCTGGCGGCCCGCGCGCCGCGCGTCGTCGGCCCACTGGCGCGAGCCGGCGCCAAATGCCGCTTCGCCTACCGCGCGGCTATCGGCATCGGTGCCGTAGCCGGGGAAGGCCGCCATCTCGTCGCGCGTGGTGCCGACCAGCACGTCGCGGGCGCCGGCCCAGTCGGCCATGCGTGCCTGCGCATCGCGCGGCACGATCGTGCCGTCCGCGACCACGGTGAACAGGGGGCCGGCGTAGTTTCCGGCGGAGAGCGCGGACAGGACCGAAGGCGCTTGCTGGGCGTCCAGCAGTCGTTCGATGGGCAGCGCGCGCAGCGCCTCCAGGTCGGCCGCGCCGGCCGCTTCCATGAACAATTGGCCGAGCGCGTAAGCGTCTTCCAGGCTGCGGAAGCCCCGGCCCAGTGCGCCACTCTGGAGGATGGCACGGTGGAAGCGCGGCTGGCGCCCGCACAGCGCGGCGATGCAGCTCGCGCCGGCCGACTGCCCCATCACCGTGATGCGTCCGGCGTCGCCGCCGAACGCGCCGATATGGCGGACCACCCACTCCAGGGCGGCTTCCTGGTCCAGCAATCCCAGGTTGGCCGGCAGCCCGGGCAGGCACAGCCAGCCCGGGGCGCCCAGCCGGTAGTTGATGGCGACCACGACCACGTCGCCTTCCTCGGCCAGGCGCGAGCCGTCATACCAGGGCAGGGCGCCGGCGCCGCTCTGCCAGGCGCCGCCGTGTATCCAGACCACCACCGGCCGCGGGGCGCCGTCTGCCGCGGGCGTCCATATCGTCAGGTGCAGGCAGTCCTCGGACTGTTCGCCGTCCAGGTCGCCCATGACGTCGCGCAGCCGGGCCGGCCGTTGCGGCGCGATCGTGCCCACGCCCGTGGCGTCGAGCAGGCCGTTCCAGTCGGCGGGCTCGGGCGCGCGGAAGCGCAAGGCGCCCACCGGTGGGCGCGCGTAGGGAATGGCGCCGTAGCGGTTCACGGCCGGGCCGCGCAGGCCGCGTACCGTACCCTGGGGAAGCTGGACGTCTAGGGTGGATGCCATGGGGGGGGGGGCGGACTCCCGTGTTCTGATCCGGGCATCTTAGTGACGAAGGCCACCGCGTGGCTATGCGGGATTCGGACGAATCCATGCGAAAAGTGCAAGGCGTCCCGGCCTCAGGGGCCGTAGGGCAGGCCGGCTTGCTCCACGACCTCGGCCAGCGCGTCGGCGAAGGCGCGCATGTGGCGGCTGCCGGGCCGGTCCCGTCGCCAGATCGCCGCCATGGGAGCGGGCAACAGGCCCAGCTCCACCGGCAGCACGTGCACTTCGCCGCGGGCCTGCATGGCGGCGGCGACGCAGCCCGGCAGCATCCAGAGATGGCGGGCATCGCGGATGAAGTCGCGGCCGAACTCCAGCGACAGTGCGCCTATGGTCGCCGGTAGCGCCAGTCCCGCCTGCGACAGGTTGCTTTCCAGCTCGCGCTGGATCCGGCTGCCGGGCAGGGCGGTGATCCACGGGTAGGCCACGCAATCGGCCAGCGTGGCGTGGCCGGTGGCCAGCGGATGGTGCGGCGCGCAGGTCAGCGCCACCGGATCGGTGATGATGGGGTCGGCGCGGTAGATGTCCGGATTCATGGTCGGACGCGCCCGGCTCAGGAACACGTCCAGCGCGCCGCTGTCGAGGTCGGCCAGCAGGTCGTCGTGGTTGCCCGTCGTGATGGTCAGCGCGATGTCGGGGTGCCGTTCGCGGAACCGGCGCGCCGTGTCGGTCAGCGGCCAGCCCGAGAACAGCGAGAAGCAGCCCACCACCAGGCTGCCCTGTTCGCCCCGGCCGATGGCGGCCAGGTCCATCTCGGCCTTGCGCAGGTCGCCCAGCAACACGCGGCCGTGGCGGCACATGGCCTCGCCCAGCGGCGTGCAGGCCATGCCCTTGCCGGTGCGCTCGTACAGGCGGCCACCCAGCAGTTCCTCGATCTCGGCCAGCGCGCGCGACAGCATCGACTGGGTGCTGTGCAACTGCTGGGCCGCCTTGGAGAGATTGCCGGAATCGGCGATGGCCAGCACGATTTCCAGGTGCCGGATCTTGAGTTTGCCGTGAAAGGGAGTCATGAGCCTGCATCGACGAAGACCGCCACGCGGCGTCCTGCCGGTGGCGGAACCCCGGCCCGGCGCGGGCCGGGCCTGCGTCGGCAGTCTAGCTCAGCTACGGCTGCTTCGGCAGCGCGTAAGCGATCACGTAATCCCCACGGTCCGGCGATTGCCGCGCGCCGCCGGCCGAGATCACGACGAACTGCCGGCCGCTCTCGGGCGACACGTAGGTCATGGGCGTGGCCTGCGCGCCCACAGGCAGCCGGCCCTTCCACAGCTCCTTGCCGGTCAGGACGTCGATCGCGCGCAGGTAGTAGTCCTGCGTGCCGGCATAGAACACCAGGCCCGAGGCGGTCGTCAGCGGGCCTCCCAGCGTCGGCATGCCGATGGGGATCTGCAGGCCGGTCTTCATGCCGAGCGGCCCGGTGTCCTGCAGCGTGCTCATCGGCGCCTGCCAGACGATCTTGCGGGTCTTCAGGTCGACGGCGGTCATGGTGCCGTAGGGCGGCGCGTGGCAGGGCACGCCCAGCGGCGACATGAAGCCGTTCTTCGAGATGCCGTACGGCGTACCTTCCTGCGGCGCATAGCCTTCATGGACCGAGGCGGCCTTGGTCGGATCCGGCGTCTCGTCGCGCGGGATCAGGCGGGCCCACTGCGGCATGCGGATGTCGTTGATCACCAGGTAGTCGAGCGCGGGCACCACCGAGACGCCGCCCCAGTTCATGCCGCCGTAGTAGCCCGGGTAGATCAGCGTGCGGCGGTCGGCGCGCAGCGGGGTGAAGTCGCCTTCGTAGCGCATCTTGCGGAACTCGATGCGGCACCACAGCTGGTCGAAGAAGGTGGCGCCCCACATGCTGGCTTCGGTGAAGGGCTTGGTCCCGATGCCGGGCATGCCGACCGAGTAGGGCTGCGTGGGCGAGGTCCAGTCGCCTTCCTGCGCCCCCTGCGGCACGGGCACTTCCTTGACGTCGGCCAGCGGCGTGCCGTCGCGGCGGTCCAGCAGGAAGATCTGGCCGCGCTTGGTGGCCTGGATCAGCGCCGGGACCGTGCCGCCCTTGCCGTCGGGCAGGTCATACAGCGTCGGCGGCGTGCCCACGTCATAGTCCCAGAGGTCGTGGTGGGTGGTCTGGAATTTCCAGCGTTCGCGGCCGGTCTCGACGTCCAGCGCGACGACGGACGAGGCGTATTCCTCGGCCGCCTTGCTGCGGTGGGCGCCCCAGAAGTCCGGCGGCGAATTGCCGGTGGGCAGGTACAGCAGGCCGAGCTTGTCGTCGTAGGCGGGCGTGGACCAGACATTGGGCGTGCCGCGCGTGTACGAGCCGCCGTCGGGCGGCAGCTTGGTGATGGCGGGGTTGCCCAGGTCCCAGGCCCAGACGAGCTCGCCACTTTTCGCGCTGAAGGCGCGCACCGCGCCCGAGGGTTCGTCCACCGCGCGGTTGTCGTACACCCAGCCGCCGATGATGATCAGGTCGCGCGCGACCGTGGGCGCGGAGGTCTGGAAGTAGTAGCCGGGCTTGACCTCCCCCATGCCGGCCTTGAGGTCCACCGTGCCCTGGTTGCCGAAAGCCGCGCATGGCCTGCCGGTCCTGGCGTCGAGCTGGATCAGGCGGGCGTCGATGGTACTGAGAACGATGCGCTGGCGGCAACTGGCGTCGGCGGCGGCATCCGTCATCGAGGCGCTGGCGTCGTAGTAGCTCACCCCGCGGCAACGCTGCCAGACCGGCGAACTGGCCTTGGGATCGAACTTCCAGCGTTGCTCGCCGGTCTCGGCGTTCAGCGCGAAAACCTGGTTGTGCGGCGTGCACAGGTACACCGTATCGCCCACCTGGAGCGGCGTGTTCTGGTCCTCGGCGCCGTTGATCGCCGGTTCGCCGGTGCGGAAGGTCCAGGCGACCTGCAGGTTCCCGACATTGCTCTTGTCGATCTGGGAGAAGGGGGCGTAGCGGGTGCCCGCCGCATCCCGTCCGTAGTGGTCCCAGTCGCCGCCCGAGGCGGCGGCCGGCACCGCCGTGGGGGCGTCGCCCGTGGCGCTTACGGGGAAGTGGGGCTGGAACATCAGGAAGCCGAAGCCGGCCAGCGCCAGCACGCACAGCATGGCCAGCGAGTAGGCCCCCTTGTTGCCGCCCGGCTCGCCCACGGGGCGCAGCAGCGGGTGCAGCAGCGCGGCCACGAGCGCCAGCACGATCACGCCGATCAACCGCGGCACCAGTTGCCAGAAGTCGAGCCCGACTTCCCAGAAGGACCAGATCAGCGTACCGATGAAAACCAGCGCGAACAGCCAGGCCCCGGCGCGCGAACCCCGCGCGTAGCCCAGGCCGGAGAGGACCAGCCCCAGGCCCGCGATCAGGTAGTACCAGGAGCCGCCGAGCGAGACGAGGCGCACGCCGCCGACGCCGAGCACGAGGCCGATCAGGACGAGCACGATGCCGAAGATCAGTAGCGGAACGCGGCCCCGGCGATGGAGGGGATAGGTGGAAGGATCGGTCATGGATTTCTCCGAAAGTGGGCCTTCCGCGAGCGCAAAGCGAGGGCATGACACGGGCGCCGCCCGGCGAGGGGGGCCTTGCGCAGCGGCGCGGGGCGGGCTGCGTCGTTGTTCTGTAGTAAGAACATAACCCTTAGATGCGTAACGGTGTGTGACGTAAAGTTGCCGTGATGCGCAGAAGTTAAGGGTTAACCCGTATCCGGTCCGCGTGAAACAGGTAGAATAGGCGGCCATTCCGATAGGTCCCCCATGCCCAAACATGCCTTGACCATCGTGCTGGCGCTGCTGACCATGGTCGGACCGCTGGGCATCGATGCCTATTTGCCGTCGTTCCACGCGATCGGCGTCACCTTCGAGGCGTCGCCGCTGGCCGTGCAGCAGACCCTCAGCCTGTACATCGCGGGCATGAGCGTCATGACCCTGTTCTACGGCACCTTGTCGGATTCGTTCGGCCGGCGCCCGGTGATGCTGGTGTCGCTGGTGCTGTTCACGCTGACCTCGATCCTGGCCGCGCTGTCCACCAGCATAGGCATGCTGGTCGCGGTGCGGGTGCTGCAGGGCCTGTGCGCCGGCGCCGGCATGGTCATCGCGCGCGCCATGGTGCAGGACAGGTTCCAGGGCGGCGAGGCGCAGCGGATGATGGCCATGATCACCATGGTGTTCGGCGTGGCGCCCGCGCTGGCGCCGGTCCTGGGCGGCTGGCTGCAGGCCACGCTCGGCTGGCGTTCGGTGTTCTGGGCGCTGGCCCTGTTCGGCGCCGGCCTGTGGGTGGTCAGCCGGCAGGTGCTGCACGAGACCTTGCCGCCGGCCGGGCGCACGCCGTTCGACCTGCGCAGCATCGCCGCCAACTACCGGCGCTCGGTGACCAGCCCCCGGTTCGTGCTGATGTCCGTGGGCATAGGCCTGGCGTTCTGTGGACTGCCCTTGTACGTGGGCTCGGCCGCGGCCTACATCATGGACATCCTGCACCTGCCCGAGACCGCGTTCGGCTGGCTGTTCGTGCCCATGGTCGGCGGCCTGATGCTGGGCTCGGCCATGGCGAGCCGCTACGCGCACCGCATCCCGGCCGAGCGCATGGTCCGGCTGGGATTCCTGGTCATGGGGTTCGGCGTCGTGCTGTCCGTGATCTATACGAGCCTGTTCACGGCTGCCGTGCCGTATGCCGTGCTGCCCTTCCTGTTCTATACCTTCGGCCTGTCGCTGGCCTCGCCCAGCATGACGGTGATCGCGCTCAGCATCTTCCCCGAGATGCGGGGGCTCGCGGCCTCGATGCAGGGCTTCATCCAGATGGCGCTGTTCGCGCTGGTCTCGGGGCTGGTCGCGCCGATGGTGTTCGGCAGCGCGGCGGGCCTGGCCTGGACCCACGCCTTGCTGCTGGCGGTGGGGCTGGGATTCTGGGAGGCGGGTAGCCGGGCCCGGGCCAGGTCCGCCGCGCCGGCCGCCGGAGCCTGAGCCGGATTCAGACCTGCCGGCGCAGTACTTCCAGAAAGCTGCCCGCGGCGGCCGGCAGCGACCGGCCGCTCCGCGTCAGGATGCCCATCTCGCGCGAGACGCCGGGGCTGGCCAGCGGGATGGCGGCCAGCGCCGACATGTCGATCAGCCGGAGCGCCAGCCGCGGAATGGCGGCGATTCCCAGCCCGGCCGCCACCATCGCCCCCACGACCGAGATGTTGGCGCATTCATAGCGCGCCTGGACGGCCAGGCCGCATTGCGCCATGACCCGGTCGGCGATCTGGCGGATGCTGCTGGCCGGCCCGCTGGCGACCAGCGGCCTTTCCGCCAGCACCGACCACGACACCCGCCGGCGTGAAGCCAGGGGATCGCCGCGGCTGCACACGCAGACGAATTCGTCGCTGATCAGCGGCTCGAACGCCAGGCCGTCCTGCCGCGGCGGCGCCACCGAAATGGCGAAGTCCGCGCTGCCGTCCAGGACCCGCGTCCGCACGAATTCCGCCGATACGGGTTCGAGCGCGATCGTGACGCGCGGATGCGTCGCCTGGAACACCGACATGGCCCGGGGCAGCAGCGCGGCGGCGGCGGAAGGCAGGCAGGCGATGGCGATGCGGCCCCGGCGCCCGGCCACGAATTCGGACAGGTCGCTGAGCGAGTCATGGAATTCGCCCACGATACGGCGGGCGATGGGCAGCAGTTCCTCGCCCTCGCGGGTCAGCTCCACGCGTCGTGTGTTGCGATCGAACAGGCGGGCGTCGAGCTTGTGTTCGGCGGACTGGACGGACCGGCTCAGCGCCGGCTGGGAGACATGGACGCGTTCGGCGGCCAGGCGGAAATTGCGCAGCTCGGCCACGGCCAGGAAGGCTTCCAGTTCATGCACGGTCAGGGTCGATCGCATGCGGCCTGATCAATGATGAAAATGCATTAAATCAATATGATAAATGCACTTCTCATATCATGGCCGCCTCCCTACACTGGCCCGAAAAACCCCGGAGACGCCATGAACACCCGCCTGATTCCCTTTGCCGTGCTTGCATGCCTGCTGGTGGCCGGTCCTGCTTCGGCCCAGTCCTATCCTTCGCAGCCGATACGCATGGTGGTGCCGTTCGCGGCCGGCAGCGGCACCGACCAGGTGGCCAGGGTGCTGGGCCAGGCCATGACCGCGGCGGCCAACGTCACCGTGGTGGTGGAGAACAAGCCCGGCGCCAATGGCTTCATCGCGGCCCAGGCGGTCGCCACGGCGCAGCCCGATGGCTACACCATGCTGCTGACGACCAATACCACGCACGCGGCCAACCAGCATCTGTTCAAGCACCTGCCCTACGACCCGGTCAAGGACTACACCCCGGTCGCGCTGCTGCGCAAGGGCTACCAGATCATGGTGGTGCGCGCCGACTTCCCGGCGCGCAACGTGGCCGACTTCATCGCGCTCGCGCGCAAGCAGCCGGGCAAGCTCAACTTCGGCAGCGGCAGTTCGTCCAGCCAGGTAGCGGGCGAATTGTTCAAGCAGATGGCCAACGTCGAACTGACCCACGTGCCCTACAAGAGCAATCCGCAGGCGCTGAACGATCTCATGGGCGGGCAGATCGACGTGGTGTTCGTCGACACGACCTCGGCGATCACGCTGGTGCAGGGCGGCAAGCTGCGCGCCCTGGCCGCGACCAGCCCGGTTCGCCTGTCCATGCTGCCCGAGGTGCCGACGCTGGACGAGGCCGGCCTCAAGGGCTACGAGATGTCGTACTGGACCGCCGCCTATCTGCCGCGCGGCGCGTCCCGGGAAGTCACGGCCACGCTCAACAAGCTGTTGATCGACGCCGTGCGTTCTCCCGAGATGGCGCAGTTGATGGCCAAGACGGGTACCGAGGTCTCCACCAGCTCGCCGGCCGAGCTGGCCGCCTTCCAGGCGGCGGAGTCGGACAAATGGGCCCGCATCATCCGCGCGGCCAACATACAGCCGGAGTGACCCCATGACCAAGACGCGCGTGCGCATCGGCGCCGGTGCGGGATTTTCCGACGACCGGTTCGAGCCGGCGCTGGAGCTGGCCGAGCGCGGCGAGCTGGACTACCTCGTCTTCGAGTGCCTGGCCGAACGGACCATCGCGCGCGAGACGCTGTCGCGGATCAAGGATCCCGAGACCGGCTACACGCCCTACATGCGGGACCGCCTGCGCATGGTGATGCCCGCTTGCATGCAGGCGGGCATCCGCATCGTCACCAACATGGGCGCGGCCAATCCGCTGGGGGCGGCGCGCGTCATCCGGCGCGACGCGCTGTCGCTGGGGCTGCCGCCGCCGGTGGTGGCAGCCGTGGTGGGCGACGACGTGACCGAGATCGTGCGCGCGCATCCCGAGCTCCGGCTGCTCGACACCGGCGAGCCGGTGGAGTCGCTGCTGCCGCGCATGGCCGCGGCCAACGCCTACCTGGGCGCGGACATCGTCCGCGAGGCATTGGCCCGGGACGCGCAGATCGTGGTGACGGGGCGCGTGGCCGATCCGTCGATGTTCGTGGGCTGCATGCTGCATGGACTCGGGTGGTCCTATGACGACTATCCCCGCCTGGCGGCCGGCACCTTCACCGGCCACTTGCTGGAGTGCGCGGCGCAATTGACCGGAGGCTGTTTTGCCGACCCCGGGAAGAAGGACGTGCCGGACATGGCGCGCATCGGCTTTCCTTATGCCGACGTCGATGCCGACGGCTCGGTCCGGCTCGGCAAGGTCGCCGGCTCGGGCGGCCGCCTGGACGTGGCGACATGCACCGAGCAGGCGCTGTACGAGATCCACGATCCGGCGCGCTACATCACGCCCGACTGCGTGCTGGACATTACCGAGGCCGAGTTCGAGCAACTGGGTCCCGACCGCGTGGGCTTTCGCGGCACGCGCGCGGCCCCGCGCACCGATACCTACAAGGTCGTGGTGGGCTACCACGATGGCTGGATAGGCGAAGGCGAAGTCGGCTATGCCGGCCCCAACGCGGTGGCCCGGGCCCGCCTGTCCGAGCAGATCGTGCGCGAGCGCCTGAAGCTGCGTGGGTTCTCGTATCCGGAGATACGGGTGGACTACATAGGCATGAGCAGCCTGCACGGCATGGGCGCGGGGCGGCCCGAGCCCTATGAGGTGCGGCTGCGCGTGGCGGCGCGCAGCCCGGACAGGAAGGCCGCGCAGGCGGTGGGGTTCGAGATGCGCACGCTCAACGTCAACGGTCCGGCGGGCGGCGGCGGCACGCTGGAGGCGCTGCGCGAGGTCATCGGTGTGCGTTCGCTGCTGCTGCCGCGCCATCTGGTCCATCCCGAGGTCGTCATCGAGGAGCGGCCGTGAACGAACAGAACAGGAGGAGCGTCCCGTGAGCACCAAGGTCCACGAACTGGCTCATTCGCGCGCCGGCGACAAGGGAAACACCTCGAACGTCTCGGTCATCGCCTACGACCAGGCAGCCTGGGACATCCTGCGCCGGGAACTGACCGAGGAGCGCGTCATGCGCGCCTATGCGCACCTGGCCAGCGGGCCGGTCACGCGCTACGAGCTGCCGCGCCTGCGCGCGCTGAACTTCGTCATCGAAGGGGCGCTGGGCGGCGGCGTGACGATCTCGCTGGCGCGCGACGCGCACGGCAAGTCCCTGTCCTACCTGATGCTGGACATCGACCTGCCTGTTTGATCACGCCGTGTCCGGCCTGGCGCGTCTGCGTTCAGGAAAGCCTGCGGCCGGCGCCGCGCTCGCGCGCGAACGCGGCACCGGGCAGCCGCGGCCGCTCGGCAGCGGCCGGAGCGGATGCCTGTACGTCCCGCAGCCTGCCGGTGACCGGCCGCAGGGTCAGGGTCGTCCCCTGCGTGTTCCAGGCCGCGAGGTCATCGCCACGCCGCGCCATGCCGACATAAGGGCCGGCCTGCGACGGATACGATAGCCGCGGGATCTGCCACAGAATCGTTCCGTCGAGTCCGATGCCATACACGTTTTCGCCGCCGTGCCGCCGGTCGGGCTCGACCAGCACCGCCAGCGACCGCTCGAACGCGACGACCAGAACGATACGCCCGGGAAAGACGATATCCTCGCCCGCGGCCTTGAGCGTCAGGACATTGCGTCGATAAGCGTAGCGCAAGGCGGAACTCATGGCCGGTCCCTGATCCGCCGGTGTCAGTGGCGATGCTTCAGCACCTCTCGTTCGGTCTGTCGGTCGAGCATTTTCTGGGTGTTCGCGTTCTCCATCGCCTGCTGCTGCAGCATGCACTGGTCGTAGGCCGGCGTGCCGCGCGCGATGCCCAGGTTGTCGCACGCGCGCTGGAAGTTCTCGCGCTCCATCCTGTCCAGGGCGGCGCATCCCCCCAGGGCGGCAAGGGCAAACAGGCAGGCGGCCTTGCGGGCCCCGTGAAATCGCATCGTCATTTTCTTTCTCTCCATTTGCCGCCACGAATGTCGGCATGTCCTGGAGAACCGCATTTCTCCATCGGTAGAAATGGTAGCAACCACTTACCTGATGTTCGTTAAAATGGGATGGAAAATAGTCGGAATGTACGAGAATGATGAGTTTTTGACAGGGTGATCGGCGGGGCGGCGACAAGGGGGGAGATGGCGGTCTTGCTTGGCGACATTCCGGATCATTGGGGGCCGAAGTACGAATCGGGCGGGGTCGCAGCTACCCGTACCCGCGTCGGCCCGAACGAGATCTTCCTGCGCCCGTTGTCGCACATGGCGCTGGTCCTGTTCACCCCGCAGCCGGGGCGCCTGGTCTCGCTCAACAGTGATCGCCGAGTCGCCGGCCTTGCTCCTGCGGGAGCGCTGGAAATCATTCCGACCGGCTCGGACTTTTCCGCGCGGTGGCTGGTCGACAAGGAAAACCTGCTGGTCGCCCTGGAGCCCAGGCATCTTGCGCGGTTGGCGGGCCTCGAGTTCGGCCGGACCGATTTCGAGCTGCATCCGCCGCCCTTGGGCACCGTGGATGCGAGGATGATGCCGCTGGCGAAGATGCTCAAGGCGGAACTGGAGCGCGGCGAAGCATCCAATCCGCTCTGCCTGGATGCCCTGTCCACGCTGTTCGCGACGTCCCTGCTGCGGCATCATTCATCGCTGGCCGGGCGCGGCCGGGCCAGGCCGGCGGGCGGCATGGCCCCAGCCGCCTGGCGCAGGGTACATGACCATATCCAGGCTCACGTGGCGGAAGACATGTCCGTCGAAGTGCTGGCCCGGGTGGCGGGCCTGTCCCCCAGCCATTTCCTGCGGGCTTTCCGGCAGATGACCGGCCAGCCGCCGCACCAATATCTCCTGCGCCTCCGGCTGGAGCGGGCCGAGCGCCTGGTCACCACGACGTCCCTGCCGCTGGCGGAGATCGCCCGGTCCGCCGGGTTTTCCAGCCACAGCCACATGACGGCGGTCATGCGCAGGCTGCGGGCCGTGACGCCGAAGGAACTCAGGCGCGAAGCCCGTGGGCGGAAAGGCCTGCCGGGGCCGGGCGAAGCCGGCGGCGAGTAGGCGCGGGATCGGGCCGGCCCCTGTGCCTCAGTGATTGATGGCCGTGATCTTCACGTCGTTGCGCTTGCCGACGCCGCCGAACCAGATTTCGCCCGAGCCGATGGAGATGCCCTGCCAGTTGGCGAAGAGCTCAGGGTAGGCCTGCCGCGAGACGGCATCCTTGACCTTGGGCGTGACGATGCTGTCGTAGTCCGCGATGAAGTGGCCCGCATCGCGTATCGTCACGGCCTTGCCTTCCACGCGGGTCCGGAAAGGATAGTCGACCATCGCGGCGACCGCCGCCTTGTCCCCGGTTGCGACGGCCTGTTTCAGCTTGTCGAAGAACCCGCGATAGGGCGCATGTTCGCCGAACAGCGTGTCGAGCCGCGCGTCCATGTCGGCCGCGGTCTGTGCCATCGCGGCGCTGGCTCCGCCAAGGGCCACGAGGGCCGCCAGGCAGGCGCCCAGCAGTCGCCGCGTCGTCGTCTTTCGTTTTCCGTCTTGCATGGCAGCGTCCTGGGAAAGGGGGTCAGGCCGCGCGGACCTGGGCCGCCGGCCGGGCCAGCGCCCGGTGCACGCGGGCCAGGACTTCGGGGTCGTCCAGCAATCGCATGCGCGTGGGATCCGGCAGGTGTTCGGGATGCTTTTCCAGTACCTCGTCGACCAGCCGCGCGCGCGCCGCCTCGATCAGCGGGTGGCCGGGCAGGTGGCGGCCGGTGGCGAAGGCGCGCGCCAGCGCGTTGGCGGCGGGGTCCGTCAGCGCATCCATGAATCCGGGCGCGGGACGGGCCTGGTTTTCCTCGTTGTAGCGCGCGGTGTCGTGGAGCTCGCGCGGCGGAGATGTTTCCTCGGGTATGCAGAACAACCCGTCTTCGAAGGCGCCTTTCCCCAGGCTGACGCGGCTGGACATCACCGACAGCGGGATGGCCAGCAGCAGCGAAGCCAGGATGGGGATCATCCACCACAGAAAGTTCGGATTCAGCCAGGCGACCAGCAGGCCCCAGCACACGCCCAGCAGCGTCTGCAGGCCGTGGCGCCGGAAGGCTTCGCGCCAGGGCGTCTCGTTGTTGGCGCGGGCCGGCGATTTCCATTGCACCTTCCAGCCCAGGAACGCCGCCACCACGAAGCGGGTATGGAACAGCATGCGGATCGGCGCCAGCAGCATGGAGAACAAGACCTCCAGCAGCATGGACCACAAAAGCTTGCCCGAGCCCGCGTAGCCCTGCGCGCCTTTCACCCAGACCAGCAGCACGCTCAGTATCTTGGGCAGGAAGAGCAGCACCGCCGTGGTCGAGAACAGCGCGATGGCCTCCTCCGGATGCCACTGCGGCCAGATCGGGAACAACTGGTGCGGCGTGACGAAATACTGCGGCTCGGTCAGCGTGTGGACCGCCAGCAGCGCGGTGGACAGCGCCAGGAACAGGAACCACAGCGGCGCTGACAGGTAGGACATGACGCCGGTCAGGAACACGGCGCGGTGTACGGGGTGCAGGCCCTTGATCAGGAACAGCCGGAAGTTCATCAGGTTGCCCTGGCACCAGCGCTGGTCGCGCTGCAGTTCATCCAGCAGGTTGGGCGGCAGTTCCTCGTAGCTGCCAGGCAGGTCGTAGGCGATCCAGACGCCCCAGCCGGCGCGCCGCATCAGCGCGGCCTCGACGAAGTCGTGCGACAGGATGGCGCCGGCGAAGCTGCCCTTGCCGGGCAGCGGCGCCAGCGCACAGTGCTGGATGAAGGGCTCCAGGCGGATGATGGCGTTGTGGCCCCAGTAGTGGGACTCGCCCAGCTGCCAGAAATGCAGGCCGGCCGTGAAGAGCGGCCCGTAGACCCGGGTGGCGAACTGCTGCACGCGCGCGTACAGGCTGTCCATGCCCGAGGCGCGCGGGGCGCTCTGGATGATGCCGGCCTCGGGATTGGCGTCCATCAGCACGACCAGGCGCTTGAGGCATTCGCCGCTCATCACGCTGTCGGCGTCCAGTACCACCATGTAGTCGTACTCGCCGCCCCAGCGCCGGCAGAAATCGTCGATGTTGCCGCTCTTGCGCTTGACGCGCCGCCGGCGCCGCCGGTAATGGATACGGCCGAAACCCTCGACCGTCTTGCACAGCTCGACCCAGGCGCGCTGTTCCTGCACGCAGTTGTCCGGCTTGTAGCTGTCGCTCAGGATGAAGAAGTCGAACTTGTCCAGGACGCCGGCCCGCGCGACCGATTCGTAGGTCGCGCGCAGCCCCGCGAATACCCGGCCTACGTCTTCGTTGCAGATGGGCATGACCAGGGCGGTACGGGTGCCGGCGGATATGGGCACGCCTTCGGCCACGGTGGCCGAGATGCTGTAGCGGTCGCGTCCCATCAGCAACTGGAGGAAGCCCATCAGCGCGGTCCAGAAACCGGCCGAGACCCAGCAGAACAGCAGCGCGAACAGCAGCAGGATCGCGACTTCCAGGATCTGCCCGCCCTGGTAGGGCAGGACCGCCTTCATGTACCAGGTGGCAACGGCGGTCTGCGCCACCACGGCCACCAGCAGGGTCAGCCGGCGCAGCCTGCCGGCGATCTTCCAGCGCGGCTCGGGCGGGCGGGCGAGCCGCTCGGCGCGCGTCTTGTGCATCCGGCCCTGCACGCGGCGCCAGCCGCGCACGAAGGGATTGGTGACCCAGGGTTCGGGCACCATGGACGAGCGTTTGATGGCTGGCGCGGTCTGTACGCACACGCGTCCGGCTTCGTCGCGGCGGACGACACCGTATTCGTCCAGTTCGGGGCCGTAGGCCTCGAGCAGGGTGCGCTCCTGGGCATCGGCCTCGCCCGCGCGCAGGGCGTCTTCGTCGATCGCTGCGGACATGGAATCACTCACCCGTTTCATAGCCTGGCAACTGGTAGCTCCAGGTCTCGGAAACGGCGTTCTGCCCGTTGACCAGGCCCGCGCGCATCTCCACCGGCTTGGTCGGATCCTTGACCTTGATCCTCAGCGTGACGCGCCAGCCGCCGGTGACCGGATTGCGGCGCAGGCTGTTCTCGAGCACGTCGGCATTGCCGCCGGTGGAGAAGTTCAGGGAAACAGGCAGCGGAGGATCCTTGGGCTTGGCCGGAGCCGGGGCCGAGAAGTCGATCAGGAACGCGGTGCTGCCGTCGGGTCGGCGGATCAGGTCGGTGCCGCGCGTCTCGCCCACCGAGCGCCGGGTCTGCAGCACGCGGGCCAGCTTGGGGTCCTGCAGCCCCGCCTCGTTGCGCGTCCAGCGCAGGGTGTAGTTCATTTCCAGCGCCGTGCCGGGCTTGGGCTGGTGCTCGGGCACCCAGAACGCGACGATGTTGTCGTTGGTTTCGTCCGCGGTCGGAATCTCGACCAGTTCCACCCGGCCCTTGCCCCAGTTGCCCGCGGGCTCGACCCAGAGCGTGGGACGCAGGTCGTAGCGGTCGTCCAGGTCCTCGTACTGGCGGAAATCCCGCGCCCGCTGCTGCAAGCCGAAGCCGCGCGGATTCTCGACCATGAACGAACTGTTGGCCAGGCGGCGGGGATTGTTCAGCGGGCGCCAGAGCCATTCGCCGTTGCCGGCGTGGAAGGCCAGGCCGTCGGAGTCGTGCAGTTCCGGCCGGTAGTTGGCGGTGCCGGAAGGCTGCGCCGCGCCATATAGATACATGCTGGCCATGCTGGCGATGCCCAGCTTGGCGACCGGGGCGCGCAGGTAGACGCGCGAACGGACCTCGACCAGGCTGTCCTCGCCCGGGGTGATGGTGAACCGGTAGGCGCCGGTGGCACGGGGCGAGTCCAGCAGCGCGTAGATCACGATGTGCTTGTCGCTGTTGGCGGGCCGCGCGATCCAGAATTCCCGGAAGCGGGGGAATTCCTCGCCCGAGGGCACGGCGGTGTCGATGGCCAGGCCGCGGGCCGATACGCCATAGACCTGGCCCTTGCCGACCACGCGGAAGTAGCTGGCGCCCAGGAAGGACGCGAGTTCATCGTCGCGCTTGGCGGGATCGTTCAGCGGATAGAGGACGCGGAAGCCGGCGAAACCCAGGCCGCGCAGCAGCTTGGCATCGACCTGGCGGGGGCCGAAATCGAAGTCGGCGGGATCGTATTTGATCTCGCGGACGCCTTCGGCATCGATCTCGTTGATCTTGACCGGCAGGTCGAAGGCCATGCCCTGGTGATGGAAGGCGATCTGGAACGCGGTGCGGCCGTCGGCCCACAGATACTTGTCGCGCTTGGGCTGGATCTGCTGGTATTCGGCGTACTTGAGGTCGCGCAGTTCCTTGGGAAGCTGGCTCGTGGGCGCCTTGTATTTTTCGCCGGCGAGTTCCTTGGCGCGGCGGGCGACATCGAAGAAATCGAAAGCGCTGGCGGGAGCGGCGGCCAGGAGGCCGGCCGACAATGCCAGGGCCGGGAGAAGCATGCGGGCGGCAAACGAGCGCACCCTTGGGGAAGAAAGGGAGGAGTCAGTCACGGATCTTGGACGTCCGGCGTGGCCTGGAATGCTGAAACGGAGATTCTAGAGGCTATGGCCGCCCCTAGGGGGCTCCGGCGGCATACATGTACTACTGGATGTAGCCATGCGGCGCCAACCGGACCAGAATGGACGCCATTTTCACCAAATTGGTTCCCCGCGTGCCCGGGTTTGGGGCGAGCGCCTAGCGTCCCGATGCGGTGCCTTCGCGCCGCGGATCGGCGCCGGCCCTGAGCAGTCCGTTGCTCAGGACCTCGATGCCGTGCAGCCCGCTGGGCATGGACGAGACCGACACCGGGTGCCCCATGGCGCGCAGGGCGGGAGCCAGGCTTTCCAGCCTGGGGTCTCTTTCCAGTTCCGTGGCGTGGTTGCGGCTGCCGTAGTGGGGCAGGTCGATGGCGCTCTGGATGTCCAGGCCCCAGGTCAGGTTGGCCAGCAGCGCCTGGGCCACGTAGTTGGCGATGGCGCTGCCGCCGGGCGAGCCCACCACCAGCCGCAGCCGCGGGGTTTCGCCGCCGGCGCGCAGGACGATGGTGGGCGCCATGGTGCTGCGCGGGCGCTTGCCGGGCTCGACCCGGTTCGCCACCGGCACGCCTCGGTCGTCGCGCGGCGACAGCGCGAAGTCCGTCAGTTCGTTGTTGAGCAGGAAGCCGCCCACCAGGATCTTGCTGCCGAAGGCCTGCTCGATCGTGGACGTCATGGCGACGGCGTTGCCCTGGGCGTCCACGATGGACAGGTGGGTGGTCGAGGGCAGCGCGGGCGTGTCGTCGGCGCCATGGCGGGCGAGCGCGCCGTGCACGGGTTCGCCGGGCTCGGCCCGGCCCATCGAGCGGTCGGCCGAGATCAGCGCCGCGCGCCGGGCCAGGTACGCTGGGTCCAGCAGGGCGGCTACCGGCACGTCCACGAAATCGGGATCGGCCACGTAGCGGTCGCGATCGGCATAGGCCAGCCGCCCCGCTTCGGAAAAATAATGCACCGCGGCCAGCGACTCGGGTTGGGCCCGCGCGATGGGCGTGGCCTCCAGCACGGCCAGCATCTGCAGCACGGCCAGTCCGCCTGAGCCCGGCGGCGGCGCGCCGCAGATCACGTAGAGGCGGTAGGGCCGGCACAGCGCCTCGCGCTCGCGCGCCTCGTAGCGCGCCAGGTCCGAGGTGGACAGGTCCCCTGGCCGTTCGTGGGCGCGCACCGCCTCGACCATGGCGCGGGCCAGCGGTCCGCGGTAGAAGGCGTCGGCGCCTTCGCGGGCGATGCGCGTCATCGTGCGGGCAAGCGCGGGATTGCGCAATTGCTCCCCTTCGCGCAGGGCCGAGCCGTCCGCATGGAAGAAATAGGCGCGCGCGGCGGACTGGGCGGCCAGCCGGTCGTTGTCCCGCAGCAGCGCGGCCAGGCGCTGCGAAACCGGGAATCCTCGCCGCGCGCGGTCGATCGCGTCGTCGAACAGCGACTGCCAGGGCAGCTTGCCATGCCGGCGATGCGCCAGTTCCAGCGCGCGCAGCAGGCCGGGCACGCCGACCGACTTGCCGCTGTCGACAGCAAAGGCGAAGCGCATGGGCCGGGCGCCTTGCATGAAGCGGTCGGCGGTGGCCCCGGCCGGTGCCGTCTCGCGGCCGTCGAAGACCGTGACCCGGCCCAGGCGGGCGTCGTAGTGGACCAGGAAGGCGCCGCCTCCCAGTCCCGAGGACTGCGGCTCGACCAGGCCCAGCATCATCTGCGCGGCGATGGCGGCATCGACCGCGCTGCCGCCTCGCTCGAGCACGCGGTAGGCGGCCTGGGTGGCGAGCGGGTGGGCGGTGACCGCCATGAACCGCCGGCCCATGACGGCCTGCTTGGGCAGGTAGGCGGTCTGCGCCTCGGGATTGGCGTCGATGCCCGGATCGGGCGCGGCGGCCTGCGCCGCCGTGGCGAACGCGGCGCAGGCCAGCCAGAGCAGGCGCGATGCGCGGACGAGCGATGTCATGGATGAAGCTTCCTTGCGATGGCGGCTTTGCCGCGACCTTACCATCGGCCGGGGCAAAGCGGCTTACACTTGGAAACCCGCGCTTCCCCGGTTTCCATGACGACGCCCCATCCCCGCGTGCTCATCGTCGAAGACGACATGACGATCTCGGCCAACCTGTGCGCCTATTTCGAGGCCAAGGGCTACGTCGTCGATGTCGCCTACGACGGCCCATCGGCGCTGTACCGGCTCGGGGCCGATGCCTTCGATGCCATCCTGCTCGACATCGGCCTGCCGGGACTGGACGGGGTGACGGTGCTGCACCGCTTGCGCGCCGAACTGCACCAGGCCACTCCCGTGCTGCTGCTGACGGCGCGCGACGAACTGCAGCAGAAGCTCGACGCGTTCTCCCATGGCGCCGACGACTACGTCACCAAGCCCTATGCGCTGGCCGAGGTCGAGGCGCGCGTGCGGGCCTTGCTCAACCGCGCCTCGGGCCAGGTCGCCAATCCGGTGCGCCGCTTCGGCGCGCTGTCCTACGACGCCCGTACCCGCGAAGTGCGCGTGGCGGAGCGGCCGGTGCGGCTGACGCCCAAGGCGAGCCGCATCGTCGAGGTGCTGATTCGCGACCCCGGCCGGGTGGTGTCGCGCGCCGACCTGGAAAGCGCCCTGTGGGGCAGCGACGTGCCGGAAAAGGACGCCTTGCGCAGCCAGATCCACCTGCTGCGCAAGGCCTTGTCGGAAGCGGGCTTCGACGGACTGGAGACGGTGCACGGCGTGGGGTACCGCCTGTCCGGCGGGCCGGGGCACGATTGATGGCCGGCCCCGCCACGCTCAAGCAGCGGGTCATCTGGGCGCTGACGCTCGCCATCGCCCTGTTCGTGGGCGTGCAGGCCGTCGTTGCCTATCTGGTGCTGGACCAGCAGGAAGACCGCATCGTCGACCAGATCGTGATGACCGAGGCCGAGCGTCTCGTGCATCGCCTCGAGGCCGGCGAAATGGTGTGGACCGGGAGCGACATCCTGCTCGGCCCCAGCCTGCACGCCTGGGTAGGAACGAACGGCGACGTGCCGCGCGTGCTGGCCCGGCTGGGCCCGGGCCAGTACCAGCTCAACACCGAGGGCCAGGTCTGGCACGTGGCGGTGGCGGATTCGACGAAAGGGCGGGTGTACCTGCGCTACGACGCGACCGACAACGAGCACCGCGTCTACGAGTTCGGCGCCATCCTGCTGGGGCTCTGGCTGGCCTGCACGCTGCTGGGATACTGGACCGCCCGGGCGCTGGCCGGCCGGGTGGTCGGCTCGATGGTCGAGGTGACCGACCGCATCGAGTCGTGGGCGCCAGGCAGCCCCGGCATGAAAGTCGTGCGCAGCGACGAGGCGGGCCGCCTGATCGAAGCCTTCAATCGCATGCAGGACAAGGTGGACCAGTCCATTGCCCAGGAGCGCGAGTTCTCGGCCAACCTCAGCCACGAGATCCGCACGCCGCTGACCAGCATCCGGACCGACGCCGAATTGATCGCGCTGGAAGCCGAGCCGTCGGCGCAGGCGGGCCTGCGCCTGACGCGCATCGTGAATGCCGTGGACGAGATCGCGTCGACGCTGGAGACGGCACGCGCCATCAGCAGCGCCCAGGCCGGACCGCGCACCGAGGTCTCGCTCAGGGCCTGCCTGGACGACGCCTGGAGCGGCCTGGCCGAACGCGCCCACCGCGCGGGACTGGTCCTGGCCAACGACGTTCCCGAGACCGCCGTGCCCAGGCTGGATCGCTACGGGCTCCTGATCGTGCTGCGCAATCTCGTGCGCAATGCCATCGACCACGCGGCGCCCGCCACGCTGACCGCGAGCTGGACCGGCGAATGCCTGGCCCTCGCGGACAACGGCCCCGGCATTCCCGCCAGCGACCTGCCATTCGTCTTCGAGCGCTACTACAGTGGCCGCCTGCGCGACAGCCAGATGCCCGTCGCGGACGCGGCCGGCGTCCAGCGTGGCCTCGGCCTGGCGATTGCCAAGCGGGTGTGCGACATCCAGGGATGGCGGCTGACCGTGACGTCCAGCACCGACGAACTGCACCGGGGTACCCGTTTCCTGCTGTGCTTCGGGGAAGGGGCCACCCTGGCCGCGTCCTGAGGACGGGGCGGCCGTCCATGCCGGACGGCCGGGCGCTCAGGCGCCCAGGGCCCTGGCATGGAAGGCCATGTGGTCCTCCATGAATGTCGAGATGAAGTAATAGCCGTGGTCGTACCCCGCGTGGCGGCGCAGCTCCAGCGGCTGGCCTGCCTCCTGGCAGGCGGCTTCGAAAGCCTCGGGCCGCAACTGCGATTCCAGGAACTGGTCCGCCAGCCCCTGGTCGACCAGGATGCCTCCCGGGAAAGGTTGCCGCGCGGCACGCATCAATTCGGTGGCGTCGTATTGCTTCCAGGTCTCGCGGTCGGGGCCGAGATAGTTGCCGAAGGCCTTGTGGCCCCACGGGCAGTCGACCGGATGAGCGATGGGAGCGAATGCCGATACCGAGCGGAACTTGCCGGGATTGCGCAGGGCCAGCACCAGCGCGCCGTGGCCGCCCATGGAGTGGCCGAAGATGCCGGCGCGCGCCGGATCGCCCGGCAGTTCGGACGTCACCAGCCCGAACAACTCGTCCACGATGTAGCTGTACATCCGGTAATGGCGATTCCAGGGCGCCTGGGTCGCGTCCAGGTAGAAACCGGCGCCGGCGCCGAAATCCCAGCTGTCGGTCTCGCCCGGCAGGCCTGCTCCGCGCGGGCTGGTGTCCGGCGTCACCAGCATGATGCCGTGCTGCTGCGCGAACCGCTGCGCGCCGGCCTTGATCATGAAGGTTTCCTCGGTGCAGGTCAGGCCGGCCAGGTAGAACAGCACCGGCACGGGCCCCGCTTCGGCATGCGTGGGCAGGAAGACCGAGAAGCGCATCGGCAGGCCGATGGTGGACGAGTCGTGGCGGTAGAAGCGCTGCTGGCCGCCGAAGCACTGGTGCAGGCTGATCAGTTCGGGCATGTGGGGTCCTTGCGGCCGCCCGGCGCGATGGCCGGCGGCGGGGGCGGTGAGTCTTTCGGGTACGCTTGAGGGCCCGGCTCGCAGGAGCCGGCGGCTCGCGTCCCGGCAC
Source organism: Pigmentiphaga sp. GD03639 (assembly GCF_029845405.1). Classification (NCBI taxonomy): domain Bacteria; kingdom Pseudomonadati; phylum Pseudomonadota; class Betaproteobacteria; order Burkholderiales; family Alcaligenaceae; genus Pigmentiphaga; species Pigmentiphaga sp. GD03639. The sequence goes on along the minus strand of NZ_JAOCLR010000005.1, from coordinate 4,718 downwards.
GCGAGGCTAACAGGAATCGCCGCCCATCGACAAGCCAGCCATGAGCAAAGCTCCGCACACCCCACCCGGGTCCGCCGCGCGGTACATCGCAAAGGACGAGCCCGGCGCGCTCCGGCGCCTCGCCCTGGACCGCATCCGCTTCGATCTGACGTCCATCCGCCTTTTCATCGCCACGGTCGAGCACGGCAGCATCTCGCGCGCCGCCGGGCGGCAGTGCCTGGCCGTGACCGCCGCCTCGCGCCGCATCGCGGAATTGGAGGCGCAGTTCGGCGTGGCCTTGTTCCAACGGCGGCCCCACGGCATGGTGCCCACCGACGCGGGCAGGGGCCTGCTTGCCCACGCCCGCGCGCTGATGCAGTCGGTCGAGCGCATGCACAACGACGCGGTGGCCCATGCGCAAGGCCACAAGGGCCTGGCGCGCGTGGCGGCCTGTACGTCGGCGGCGTTGCAGTTCCTGCCGGCGGATATCCGGGCCCATCAGGAGGCGTTCCCGGACATCGACATCGAGACGCAGGAGGGCACCAGCTACGGCGTGATCAAGGCCCTGGTGCAGGGAACGGCCGAGGTCGGCATCTACGAGGCCGGCGTCAGCGCGCCCCCGGCGACCATGCGCGCTCGCCCCTATCGCGAGGACCGGCTGGTGCTGGTCACGCATCGCGGCCATCCGCTCGCGCGCCGCCGGCAGGTAGGCTTCGACGACATCCTCCTCTGCGACCTCGTGGGGCTGAACGAGGACTCGGCGCTGTCCATGCTGCTGGTGCGGCTGGCGGCCAGCCGCGACGGCAAGCTCAATGTGCGAGTGCGAGCCCGCAGCTTCGACACTATGCTGGCCATGATCCAGGCCGAGCTTGGCGTGGGACTGGTGCCGCAGGGCGTGGCCCGGTGGCTGGCGGTCAGCAAGGCTTTTCGCCAGGTCGAGATCGCCGAGCCCTGGGCCCGGCGTCAGTTCGTGCTGTGCCATCGGCACGCGCCGGACATCTCCTCGGCGGCGCTGTCGGTGGCGGAGTTCCTGGCCGAGTCGGCGCAGCGGGAGCCGTTGCCAGCCTGAGTCCGCGGGAGGCATGCGCGAAACGCGAAACCTGCGTGAAAAAAATAGCAATGGCGGGAGCCGCCGCCCTTTGTCAGCATGCCTGGGGTCGCGCCGCGTGTGCGCGGCCGCAACCATGCCATGACACAAGGATATGCCGGTGAAGATCGCTCGCGTACATGCCACGCCTCTGAACGTGCCCCTGGACTATGCGGCCGGAGGCGTGCGCCGTTCGACCTCGCTGTCGGCCTGCCATGTCGAGGTGGAGACCGACGATGGGCTCGTCGGCCATGGCCTGACCGCGATCACGGAAGAGGAGGTGGCGGCCCACATCATCAACGCGGTGGCCGGGCCGGCGCTCGTGGGCCTGGATCCGATGAACCACGAGGCGGCCTGGAACAAGTTGTACTGGCTGCTGTGTCCGCGCGGGCAGACCGGCTATGGCATGCACGCCGTGGCGGCGCTGGACGTGGCCTTGTGGGACATCAAGGGCAAGGCGCTGGGACTGCCGGTCTGGAAGCTGCTGGGAGGCGCCCGATCGCGCGTGCCGGTCTACACGACCTTCGGTTTCAACTTCCTGGACCGTGACGCGCTGGCGGAGGCGGCGCGCGCCTGCGTGGCCGATGGCTTCTCGCACCTGAAGATGGTGGTGGGACACGGCGCGCTGCAGCGGCGCGACGAACCCCGGCCGCTGGACGAGGTCATCCGCGAGGACGCGCGCCGCGTTGCGGCCGTACGGGAGGCCGTGGGGGCCGGGCCCTCGATCTACATCGACGCCAACTGCAGCCTGGATGGCTTCCATGCCGAGAAGCTCGCGCTGTCCGTGCGCGACTGCGGCATCGCCTTCTTCGAAGAACCCGTGACCCAGAACGACGTGCGGTTGATGGCCGACCTGCGCCGCCGCACCGGCATCGCGGTGGCGGCCGGCCAGAACGAGGGGCTGGCCTACCGCTTCCGCGACATGCTCGCGGCCGGGGCGGTGGACTACGCCCAGCCCAACGTCGTCATCAGCGGCGGCTATACCCAGGCGGCCAAGATCGCGGGCATGGCCGAGGCGTACAACGTGCCGGTGGCCAACGGCGGCGCGTTCCCGCTGCACAACATGCACCTGCACGCCGGCCTGGCGCACGGCGGGCGGGTCGAGTGGCACCTCGTGGCCGTCGACATGATGAAGAAGCTCTATCGCGACATTCCCGAGCCGCGCGACGGATGGCTGGAGCTGCCCCACGGGCCTGGCCTGGGGTTCGAGCCCGACCACGAAGCCATCGCCGAGATCGCCAAGCTGCCCGGTTCGGCGGGCAAGGGCAAGGGGTAGCGCCAGCGCGGCACCATCCGATCCAGAACAAGAGGAGACACTCATGCGCATTGCCTTTCGCCGCCTGCTGGCCCTGGCGGTTCTGCTCATGCCCGCGCTGTCCGGCGCCGCGGGTGCCTGGCCCGGCGCCAAGCCGGTACGTCTCGTGGTGCCGGCCAGCGCCGGCGGCTCGCTGGACACGCTGGCGCGGCCGCTGGCTCAGGCCATGTCGGAAATCTCCGGCGGCCGCTTCATCGTCGAGAACGTCGGCGGCGCGGCCGGCATGATAGGCGCGAACAATGTGGCCAAGGCCGTGCCCGACGGACACACCTTCCTTTTCGGCGCCATCCACCACGTGATCCTGCCCATCGCGTATCCCAAGATGCCCTACGACACGGCCACCGATCTCGCGCCCATCGGGTTGATCGCCACCGTGCCCAACGTGGTGCTGGTGCGCAACGAGTCGCCGTTCAAGACGCTGGCCGATCTGATCCGCGCCGGTCGGAATTCCGAACAGGGATTGAACTACGGCACCGGGGGCAAGGGCGGGCTGCATCACCTGTCCACCGAGCACTTCAAGCTGCTGACCGGCGCCAAGATGCAGGCCGTGCACTACCGGGGCAGCGCGCCGGCGCTGACCGACCTGCTGGGCGGCCAGATCGACCTGATGTTCGAGACCATGCCCACCGCATTGACCCAGATCCACGGCGGCGCCCTGCGCGCGCTGGCGGTCACGTCGGCCCAGCGTTCTCCCGCGCTGCCGTCGGTTCCCACGCTGGCCGAGGCCGGCGTGCCGGATCTTTCCGTGACGACCTGGTACGGCATCTTCGGCCCCGCCAAAGTAGCCCCCGAGGTGGTCGAGCGCATGCGTGGACTGATTTCGCAGGCCTTGGCTACGGACAGGATCCAGGCCTTGTGGAAAGACTACGGTGCTACCGTGGACGGCCCTGGCGCCAGGGATTTTCCCGCCTTCGTCGCCAGCGAATTGCGCCACTGGTCCGACGTCGGCCGGCGCATCGAATTCAAGCCGGGCGAATGAGCACGGCCGTGCGGGCGCTGGCCCGCGCCTTGAACGCCGGCGATCTGCGGCACCTGGCCCGGCGCCGGTTGCCGCGCATGGTGTTCGACTACCTGGATGGTGGCGCCGAAGAGGAACTGACCCTGCGTGCGAACCGCCGGGCCTTCGAGTCCGTGTTCCTGTTGCCCAGGGCCTTGCGGGACGTCGGCGAGCGGAGCCAGTCCGTGCGGATCCTGGACCAGACGTGGTCGTCGCCGGTCGGCATTGCCCCCATCGGCCTGGCCGGGCTGTTCTGGCCCGATGGCGACGTCGCGGCCGCCCGGGCCGCCGCGCGCGCCGGCGTGCCGTACGTGCTGTCGACGGCATCCTGCAGCACCCTGGAAGCGGTCGCGCGGGCGGGCGGCAACCCGTGGTTCCAGTTGTACGTGATCGAACGCGGTCTGGCCGACAGCCTGGTCGAGCGGGCGCTGGCCGCGGGGTACCGGCATCTGGTGCTGACCACCGACGTGCCGGTCAGCGGCCGGCGCGAACGCGACCTGCGTCATGGTTTTTCCCTGCCCATGCGGTGGCGGGCGCGTACGTTATGGGACGTGGCGACGCATCCCCGTTGGCTGATGCAGGTCGCGCGGTATGGCGTGCCGCAACTGGCCAACCTGGCCTCGGCCGCGGCGGGAAACGCCCAGGCGCAGGCAGCGCTGCTGCAGCGGCGCATGGACGCGGGCTTCGACTGGGAGGCCTTGCGCCGGCTGCGCAGGCGTTGGCCGCACGCGTTGTGGCTCAAGGGCATTCTGCACGCCGATGACGCGCGCCGTGCCTGCGCCGAGGGAGTCGACGGCATGATCGTGTCCAACCACGGCGGACGCCAGCTCGATGGCGCGCCGGCCAGCCTGGAGGCGCTGCCCGCGGTGGCGCAAGCCGCGGGCGATCGGCCCGTGCTGCTGGACGGCGGCATCCGCCGTGGGGGCGACGTGGTCAAGGCGCTGGCCTCGGGCGCGCGTGGCGTGCTGATGGGACGCCTGCCCATGTACGGGCTGGCCGCGGCCGGAGAAGCGGGCGTGGCGGCCGCGCTGGACCTGGTCCGCCAGGACATCGACCGTGTCCTGGCGCTGCTTGGATGCGATGACGTGGGCAGCCTGGGGACGCCGTGGCTGGCGGCGCCCCCGGCATCGCGGCTCTAGTACAGCACGACCGAGCGTATCGACTGTCCGCTCTTCATGAGGTCGAATCCCTCGTTGATGCGTTCGAGGGGCAGGGTGTGGGTGATGAGCTCGTCGATCTTGATCTTGCCGTCCATGTACCAGTCGACGATGGTGGGCACGTCGGTGCGTCCGCGGGCGCCGCCGAAGGCCGAGCCTTTCCATTCCCGGCCGGTGACCAGT